>JAJYXU010000077.1 GCA_021801605.1 Bacteroidota bacterium | reverse complement strand
AATTTAGAATTGAAAGGAGAACCCACCACTTCTATTCCATCTCTGCCCCCACCCTGTTTGCGGGTGTCTAAAAGGTACAGTTTTAATTGTAGAGCGAACTTCAGTTCGTTAAAAATATTCTTATAGCAAAATAAATTTCGCTCTACAACATACCAATTCTTACTTTTTGGACAGACCCGCTATGGGAGGACCACTCCTTGACAGAGTGAACATTAATGATTTGTTAAATCAAGGTATGTACCTTGACTTCCAAGAAAATTGGATTTAAAAATAAAAGTTGCGTTGACAAAGGCTGCATTGTTATCCGCCAGAAGAAGGCGGATAAATTCTGTGGTGCCGCTTATCGGCAATGTTAGTTGCTACCAAAATATGATTGTATCATAAAATAATTATGTGTATAATAAGGACATACAATACACATCATAAGGTGAACAAATGAGAACCAATATTGCAATCGACGATAAGTTAATGGATGCAGCTCTAAAAACATCTGGGTTGTCCACGAAAAAAGATGTTGTTGAAGAAGCATTAAAGTTATTGGTCCAAGTTAAAAAACAAAGCCGTCTAAAAAAATTAAGGGGCAAACTAAAATGGGAAGGTAATCTTGAAGAAATGAGGACTGAAAGGTGATTCTTGTAGATTCTTCAGTATTAATTGATTATTTCAACGGAATAAAAAACTGGCACACAGAAGAATTTGATACTTTATTAGGTAGGGAATTAATAGTAATTGGAGATTATATATTGGCAGAGGTATTACAAGGATTTAGAAGTGATAAAGATTTCAAAGTTGCTAAAGAAGTGATGCAATCTTTTCCCTGCTTTAGTATTTGTAACGAAGATATCGCAATAAAAAGTGCTGAGAATTATAGATTTCTTCGAGCAAAAGGGAAAACTATTAGAAAAACGATTGATTTAATCATTGGTACGTTTTGTATAGAAAATGATTTAGATTTACTGCATAATGATAGAGATTTTGAACCAATGGAACAGTGTTTAGGATTAAGAGTTAGAAAATAATTTTTTAAGTACGCCAATATACAGTCAAGCGCGTGCATTCTTACAGCGCCCCGCAGCAGAAGCTTTGGTGCGTGTTTGCCAATCGCTGAAAACTAAAGGATTCGGACTTTTGATCCACGACGCATATCGTCCTTGGTACATCACAAAAGTTTTTTGGGATGCTACTCCGCCCGATCTGCATAATCTTGTTGCAGATCCTTCCAAGGGTTTCAAACATAACCGCGGATGTGCAGTTGATCTTACGCTCTATGATTTGAAAACAGGAAAGCCCGTTACAATGACGAGTCTATACGATGAAATGTCTGAACGTGCTTATGCAAATCATAACGGCGGAACAGATGAACAAAAAAAATTGCGCGATCTACTCCGAACCTCAATGAAAGAAGTGGGATTTATAGTATACGAATTCGAATGGTGGCATTTCGATTACAAAGATTGGCAGTCGTACACGGTTCAGAATATTCGGTTTGAGGATATTCATTAACCTATGACGTTAAACAGCGTTGCATCACTTTACAACCGATTTGAAGTAATTGAGAATGGAAGGAAAGAAGGAAAGAAGAAATGAAAATAAGCTAATAGCTAATTGCTGAGAGCTAACAGCTACTATCACGTGTTCGATTTGAATTCTTTATATATCTCAATAGCTTTGTGAGAGAACAATGTTATGAAAAGCAGCATCGTTCCAATAATTATCCATCCGTTCATATATAATCTCCGTAAATATTTACTCTATTATTGAGGAATATATTCCCAAATTAAGTGCCATCTTTTTTCTGTTGTTCTGCTTTCAATTAGCCGTGCATTTATACTATTTGAGAAATTTCCGGAAGTATTAATTACCGGGATGAGAAAATATTTTTTGCAGGGCGCAAATTATTCGCAATAATCTTGTAGATATTCTGCAAAATTTTTTAGGTACTGATTCCATCCGGTATTGTAAAATAGAATGTTGAACCTTTCCCCTTTTCACTTTCTGCCCAGATTTTACCGCCGTGAATTTCAACCAGCTCTTTGCAAAGTAATAAACCTAATCCGCTTCCGCTCTCACGATTGGTACCTGAAGTTGAATGATTTGACCCTATTTTGAAAATCATCTTCTGTTGTTCAATTGTCATTCCTACGCCGTTATCTGAAACACTTACCAGAATATGCCGATCTTCCTTTTTACTCATTATTTTTATTATGCCTTCATGCGGAGTGAACTTGATAGCGTTTGAGACAAGATTTTGAATTATTGAAAGGATCATATTCATGTCGGCAGATACACAGAGAGTTTTATCAATTTCATTTATCAATAAGATCTTTTTTACCTCGGCACTCAGCCGCAAATTATTAAATGCCCATTCAGCCCGTTCTCTTAATAAGAATGACTCGGGATTAAAGTGCATTCTTCCGGTTTGCACTTTAGTCCATTCGAGAAGATTATCGAGTAACGTTAAGACATCTCTACCCACGCTGTTAAGTTTTCCGGCATAATCTTTTATCTGTTCGGGTTTTAAAGTCTCATAATTAGAATGCAAGATTTCTGCAAGAGTCAGGATCGGCTGAAAAGGACTTCTCAAATCGTGAGCTATAATGGAATAGAGCATATTTCTACTCTTATTCAATTGATTTAATTCTTCCGACTTAATCAGTAATTCATTTTCAGCCCGGTGTCTTATCTTCAATTCATTTCTGATTCTGATCATCAAAGCTGTCATGAAAACAAGTATAAAAACTATCAAAATTACCGTGATGAGATAACTTTTATATTTAAGCGATTCTAATTCCTCCGACCTTTTATAAAAAACACTTTCTTCTTTGCCGTTCATTACGTTTATGAGACTTGTAATTTTATCAGATAAGATTATTCCTTCCTTATCTGCTGATTTATTTTTGTAATAGTGATTTATCTGATTGGGTTCTTGAGATTTCAAGTTTTTGTGAAGATTGATCTTGGCGTGAATATAATGTTGCAGCGTATCAATATTTTTTTTGCTTATTCCGTTCCGACCGATAAACGTTTTTAATGAATCTGCTTCAGATAAAAGAGTACGGCTTAAGCTGTCTATTGTTTTTCCGGTGCGATCGGAATTATCTAACCTGTAGTTTCTTTCTTCCAATTCCATTTGCTGTACGAGATTATGAACCTCATCAAGCTGTTTCTCAACATAAAATGATTGTCTGACCCATTCTGTAATCTCTATGAATTCATTTTTATTTTGAATAGCCAGTAATCCCACAAAAAATAGTATAAGGAGAGTAATCAGAAAAAACAGGTTCAATCTATTCCCGATAGAAAAATTTTTACCGTTCATCTGCTAATACCTCCAATGCAGTTAACGCATCCGGGTGAATTATGTAGTTTTGATTAGATCAGGTTGATAGGATAAATCTTCAGGGAACCTTTTATCAATATATACTTTTTTGATAAAAAAAGAATTATCAACACCAATTAATGATTCGGGATAAAACCTTTCTATCCGATTCATCCACATAGCAATCCATCTTTTGATCACTCACATTTATAAATAGTCGTATTCAGTTTCTTAACGACGATTCGTTATAAAAACGGTTTTGTCATTTCGGCTGGTTTAAAATTGAAAGTGGGACTAATAAATTAAAAATGGGAAGAATTGGAATAGATAATCAATATCAACCTCCTTTAAGCGTATTTTCGATAAATTTTATTCTGAATCTTGTACCTTCATTTTTTTTGCTCTCCACTTCAATCATAGCATTATTCAACTCGCAATGTTTTTTTACAATAGCCAATCCCAATCCGGTTCCTTCGAACAATCTTGAATAGCTGTTATCTTCCTGTGAGAAGACCGCAAAAAGATAAGGGACATATTCTTCATTGATTCCAATTCCTGTATCGGCGACCTCAATAGTGATCTGGTTGTTTTCGTCAAGGTACAAGAGTGTTTCTATTTTTCCGATAAATGTATATTTCAGAGCGTTATCTATCAGTTGATTGAAAATCTGATTCAGCCCATATTTGTCCGCCACTATTTTTGTATTGGATAATTTATTAGTAAGCGTGAACTCAATATTTTTACTTTCAGCTTTTTCGCGGTAATTTTTATATATACCCTTAAAGACATCATCGAGCAAATCTAATTCAGCTACCTCTTTCTCATAAGTTCCGGTTTGTAGTTGAGACATCTCAAGTATAAGATCAATTGTACGTTGTATCCTTACACCTTCTTCTTCTATTATTTTTATGCTATGATTAGTCTCACTTGATTCTACAAAATCAGATTCGTGTTTGAGCAAAGAGACCATATTTAGTATTACATTTAAGGGTGTCCGGATTTCGTGAGACATGGTAGCGAGGAATTCGGCTTTCAGTTCCTCTATTTTTCTTCTTTTAATTGAAGCGGACATAAAAGCATACTCGGCATTTCTCAGTTCAGTTAGATTGTGTACTATAACCTGATAATAAGGTTGTAATCCTTCCTTAGTTTCAACAACATTTGCCGTCTCTTTGAAGTAGGCAATGCTCCAATCTTTCTTAATCCATGTGGATTCAAAATCTTTTACTTTTCCATTTTTCTTTAATAATTTTTTAAATTCCTCGCGTTTTTCTCGGTTCAGAACACAATATTCTTCAAAATTACGGTCGGTAAATGCCCCGGTGGAATCATATCCGAGCATATCTAAAAATATTTTATTCGCACTTTTAAGACTCCCGTCATAATAGACTTCATAATACCCAATCGAAGCATTTTGATAAATTTCTTGAGCCAATTTATCCTTGTGCAGTAAGAAAAGATTCGGATTCATTTTTTCCGATATATCTTTAATGCAGACATATCTTCCAAGGAATCTATCTTCTTCATCATATACATTCTGACAAAAATGAGAGACCCATTTCACTTCGCTCGATTTTTTTATAATTCTAAACTCACCCGAGCAGAAATTTATTCCCCGGGCTACCTTTTCTTCCTCTTCAATTAGTATTTCCAAATCTTTAGGATGGATTATTTTTTTTAGGAAGTTTTGATCGTTCCCGAATTCTTCGGCATCATAACCGCTGATGAGTTTACATGCAGGAGACATAAAACTAATTTTTGATTCCGGGTTTATCCAACAGATCCAATCCTCAGAGAATTCGGCAATCAATTTAAAAAATTGTTCTCTGCATGATGAACAATTCAAATTATGATCAACTTCGTTAATTGAATTACCATAATTTATTGAGTGACGAAAATTGTGTGTATAATCTTCAAATATGTGCTGTGTGCTTTCCTCTTGCATAAATGATTCTCCTAGCCCTATCAAAAAATCATTTTATTATTTGAGATCGAAAAAGAAGTGGAATTGAAAATTTTTAAAATTCCCTACAGCCATAAGGATATTTTCAATTCCACTAAGAGGGTGTGCACAAAAGTAATTTTCGGGGTTCATTATGATAAGGGATATGAGACGAGCGATTAAATAATACGACTAACGATATCTGAACGGTTTATTTAAATATTTTTTTAATCTTATTACTGTGCCGTTGGCTTACCTCAAGCTTTTTAGAGATGTTTTTCATCAAGATGGAAAATCTATTGCTGCTCAAAGGTTCGATTTTTTCAATAAAATTAAGATTTATTAAGGTCTGTCTGTGAATCCGCAGAAATTGCTCATTGGGTAAAGTTTTCACCCAATAGATCATCGGTTTCCTCATTAAAAATTTTTTATCATCGGTTAAATAGATGCGCGTATAATCTTTAAGACTTCTGATGAAGAGAATATCTTTTACAAGATAAAAACCGGGATTTTTTCTATCATTAATGAAAATATGGTCATTATATTTCAGTTCTGTTTTGACAGGATCGTTCCCTTGATTACTCTGTCCGGAGTTAAATATATTTTTCCGATTATTATCCGGGGAGTTATTTAACCTCATCAATATTTTTGATCTTTTTCTTAACTGTGTATTAATGGATTTTAGCAATTCATCGTTAGTGAATGGTTTGGTTATGTAATCATCTGCGCCAATTGTCATCCCTTTTCGTAAATCATCTCGTTGTGTTTTTGCGGTAAGAAAAATGAAGATGGGCATTATCCTTTCTTCTAATTTTTTTAATTCAGATAGAAGTTTGTAACCGCTAATATCCGGAAGCATAATATCACAAAGAATTATATCGGGATTTTTTTCAATGATCATCTTTAATCCGTTGTCACCGTTGTGAGCACAGATGGTATCATAACCGAGTTCTTTTAGAAAAAGATAAAGATTCTCTGCCAAATCAACATTATCCTCTATGATCAGGACTTTATACATATTCGCAACTAACCCCTAATTCTGAATTTAAATTCCGTGCCTTCATTTAATTTGCTGACACATTCAATTTGCCCTTTATGCATTTGTGTTAAATTTTTTACTATTGCCAGTCCGAGACCTACACCTGGAATGGTCCCGCTGTTTCCTCCACGGAAAAAGGGTTGGAAAAGTTTTTTCAGATCGTTTTTAGCAATACCAATCCCTTCATCACGCACTGAAAATTCAATCCATCTTTTATTTCTGTTTACATCAATTTTAATTTGCCCGCCTTGCGGAGAAAATTTAACCGCGTTATTTATCAGGTTTAAGAGAATTTGTTTAACTATAAACCCGTCGCATCTAATTGCCTTTAATTCCGGTTCAATGGTTACGCCGATGAGATGGGACTCGCTGATATTCACAACGACTTCCTCAAGTAGTTCGTTCATCAATTTTCTTAAATCGAACTTCTTAAGATTTGGCTTCTCTTTTAGCGAATTGTATTTATATAAAGCTGTAATTTTTTCTAAAGTATCAGTCAAAGAAATTATTGATCGCTTTATCTTACCGATTATTTCCAGCTGCCTGGTTGTATTTTCCTTTTTGATATAAAACTCTAATAATTCAACAGAACTCTGGATTGTTGAAAGCGGTGTGCGGAATTGATGTGATGTAGAAGAGATAAACTCCGACTGTAATTTCTTAAATCCGATATTGCCAAGGTTGGTCTTCTTACCGATTTTTATTTTCTTATTTATCACCGGTGACATTTTACTTTTTCTTTCGGTTGTTTTTAATTTTTTTGATGAATCTTTTTTTTCTCTCTAACTGTCCAAGGAGTAATTATAAATTAAAGGATAGATAGAGTAAATCCAACAAGATAAAAAGAAAAGGGAATTTTTGGGTGCAATCAAAGGCGGCTTTTAGCCACACTTTCTTGGTTTAGCTAATATACAGTCCCTTATGCAAAGGAGAGGAAGTTTTAATTCTCAAATCTTCTTTTCATATCTAACAGATTGTATTTCAGCGGCAATGGAAAGAGCAATTTCGTAAGCTGTGTCCCCGCCAATCTTCAATCCGATCGGCATGTGAAGTTTAGAGAGATCAATGCCGGAATCAATTTCACTTTTCAGATTGTTAATCATTGCAGCTGCTTTAGCACGCGAAGCAATTATTCCAATATACTTCTTAACTAAATCTCTGCTGTACAATGTTTTTAAGATTTCATAATCAAATAGATGTCCGTAAGTAACAACAACAAAATAAGAATCATCAGCTGGAATAAATTGTTCAACAAATTCTTTGTATTCCATATAAATGCAATTAATTCCTTTGGCTTTATTTTTTTCAAATAATTCTTGCCTGTTATCAATCAATATAACATGATATTTAAGTTTGCCCAGAATCTCTATCAATGCTTGTCCTACATGTCCTCCGCCGAAAATGTAGATTACAGGTAAGTTTCTTTCGAATTCGTAGTAGAGCCAAATCTTACCATTGCAGCTCATGGGAACAGTTGTGACATTCGGATCGGCGATAGTCTCATCATTAATAAGTAAATATTCTTTCAATAAATTTTCATTGCCGGAAGCCATCAATCTTTTTGATTCTTGAATTGCTTCCATCTCAATAGCGCCGCCGCCAACAGTGCTGTAAGTTTTTCCCTCGTGATCAACAACCATCTTAAATCCGGCTTTACCCGGAGTAGAACCCGTTGATTTTACAACAGCAACAGTTACAAAATTTCTATTCTCTTTTTTTAATTCAATTATCTTGCTGTAAATATCCATACTGCCCATCCCTACCCTTCCCACATAGTGGCAATGCCAAAGGGAAGAGTTTTTTAAAACTTGTCGATTTATTTAATTAAAATGTTACAGTTACATTTTCTCGGGAGCGCTAACGCCAAGAATTGATAATCCATTTTTAATTACAGTTTGAACAGCAATGCAAAGTGCAATGCGCGCTTCGGCTAAATTCTTTTCGCTTCCTATTATTCTGCACTCGGTATAAAATCTGTGGAACAGTGCCGCAAGTTCTTCAAGGTAAATTGTAATCCGGTGAGTTTCATAATTCTCCGCGCTGTAAAGAACATCTTCCGGAAATTCAAAAAGTTTTTTGAGAAGATTCTGTTCTTCTTTAGTTGAGAGCAAATTCAAATTATCCAGAGAAGGATTTAATCCTTCATCTACCGTCATCCTTAATATTGAAGAAATTCTTGCATGCGCATATTGCAGATAGAAAACCGGATTCTCATCGGATTGTTTCTTCGCTAGATCGAGATCAAAATTCAAATGGCTGGTGATACTTCTCATATTAAAGAAGTAACGTACAACGTCGCTCCCCACTTCATCAATCAGTTCGTCAAGTGTAATGTAATTAGCTTTACGCGTAGACATCTTAACAACTTCACCTTTTTCCATAATCGTAACAAACTGGTGGATTAGAACTTTCACTTTATCCGCGTCATAGCCAAGAGCACGCAAACCGGCAAGAACATCCGGATAAGTTGCGTTATGATCTGAACCGAAGAGATCAATCATCAAATCATATCCGCGTTCATATTTTGTAATGTGGTAGGCAATATCCGGCAGTCGATAAGTCGGTTCGCCGGTGGATTTCACAATCACTTTATCATTCTCGTTGCCGAGTTCGGATAACTTTAACCAAACGGCACCCTCATTTTCATAAGAAAGATCTTTCTTTTTGAACTCTGCTAAAAGTGAATTGATCTTTCCTTCTTCGTATAAAACATGTTCGTTGTAAAAATTCTTCATACGGATCTGAATCCGCTCCAGCGTTTTAATAATATCGCCGAATATTTCTTTCTCTGCTGCTTGTTTAAAAATTCCTTCAGCGTTTTCATTAAGATATTTTTCGCCGTTCTCATTTTTCAGTTTTGCAGCAATCTCTTTTATATATTCGCCCTGGTAGTAATCATCCGGAAATTCAATTTTCTGACCGAGTAATTCCAGATATCGTAAGCGTACGGAATCACCAAGAACACGCATCTGTCTTCCGGCATTATTGAAATAATATTCACGGTCAACGGAATAACCGATCCATTCAAGCATATTTGCTATAGTGTCGCCAACAACTGCGTTACGACCGTGTCCTACAGTTAACGGACCGGTTGGATTTGCCGAGACAAACTCAACCATAGCTTTTTTACCGGAATATTTTTTTGATCTTCCAAAATTTTCTTTATGCTGGAAAATTTCTTTAACAATCAGAGTGTTAAATGACTTAGTAAAATAAAAATTAATAAAGCCTGGTCCGGCTATTTCAACTTTTTCAATTACGCTTTTATCAAAATCAAGGCAGTTGATAATTTCTTTTGCAATCTCTTGTGGTTTCTGTTTCAATTTCTTTGCAAGAATCATAGCGGCATTAGTGGAATAATCGCCGTGGTCTTTTTGACTTGGAACTGTAAAGACTATATCAACTTCTTTCAAGTAAGAAAGCTTCGTTTCTGTTTTTTTGAAAAGCTCTATTAAGTAATTTTTCAATTATTCTCCGGAATTAGTAAAGACTACTCTTCATTCTTGATTTTAATAACAGGCGCATCACCCCAAAGTTTTTCCAAATTGTAATAGCTTCTTGCATCTGCTTTGAAAACATGAACTATGACATCAAAGTAATCCAGAATAACCCAATTCAAAGTCTCAAAACCTTCCTTGTGAAAACATCTGATTCCTTTATTGTGAAGCTGTTCATCAACCTCATCTGCAATTGCCTTCACCTGTCTGTCTGCATCCGCCGAACAAACAATAAAGCAGTCTGCAATGCCGGAAAGTTTTCGAAGGTCGAGAATGTTTATGTCGGAACCCTTTTTTGTTTTGATGATTTCAGCAATCATCTTTGAAAATTTTAATGGATCCAATTACGCCTCTTTTCCTTTACTAATTGATTTGATTGAACTTGTTTTTGAATCTAAAATAAAATAGTAACCACATCAACAGACATATTCAAAAGTTGAGTGAAAGATTATTTGAACGGAGCTAAATTAAAATAATCTTTGCCAATTATTATTGAGACATCTAAAAAATAATCTTTGTTAAGCTGCTGTATAACATTTTCGTTTTTTATACCGAGAGTTTTTGCAGCTTTGAATGCGTTTGCCATATTACCGGATCGATCAATTACAAGGCTTTCGTTAACGTCATTTGATATATAATTACCGGATTTAACCACATCGAGATTATTATTGCGAAGAAAATCTGTGAACCGGTCGGCAACTCCGTTCACTCCGCTTCCATTAAGAACTTCCACTTGAATAATATCAGAGGCAACTTGTTCTGTTAATTGATCATCTTTTGCGTGCCGGTTGTTTGCAAGTTTAATATAAATCGAATAACCCATATAAAGAATAATTGCAGCTAAAAGAAAAATTGAAACGTTAAGAATCAAATTAAGTGTGGATGATTTTAGACCAGCCGGTTTAGAAGATTTTTTTCTTGAGTTGTTATGTTCCAATGATAGTTGCGCTCTAATATTTTTTAAGACGTGCGCAATTTAATAAAAAAGTATATCTCTTTCTCAGAAGCCCCAATTGTTTAGGTAACTATCTCTGTAAAAAGGTGAATAACCGCCATAGCCGTACTGAGAATAATATCCGCCAGGTACATTTCTATATTGAATAATTATATTCATGTTATCGGTCGGCTTGAAAGTTAATTGTGCGCGGCTGATATATACGCCATTGATCTGTTTTGAAAATTCCGGTCCGTATGAATTGTATGGAGTATTAACGAGACTGATATCGGTTTCTAAATTTAGTCTATCGCTGAATTTGTAAGCCATGCTGTTGGTATAAACACCAAGAGCCATATTACCGTTACCGCCGAATGATGAGAATGAAAGACCAAAAGAATGGTGCATGCTGAAATTATCAGGATTGATAAATCCAAGTAATGAACCAAACGAATTGTTTTTTACGATCCCGCTTCTGATATCCGGCTTTTGGTTTGCTTCATCGCGGAATTGCGCGTTTGAAGCCGATACGGCAAAAACAAAAAGTATAAGCAGTAGTCTTTTCATTTCATTTCCCTTTCGATATCTCACCTTGAACAGTGGCAAAGTTCAATTTGTTTCTATAATTCTTATGAATCTTACGGCTCAATTTTATCGTATCCAGACATCATAATCAAGTCTATTATTCGTTTCGTTATTCTTATGAGAAATCACTTTAACAAGTAAAGGAGACCTCTGAAAAATAGAATTGTACAGGACTGCAACATTTTTAATAGCACACAGATGACGCGGATTTGGCAGATTTTCGCGGATTAAATCTGCGTTAATCCGTTTAATCTGTGTCATCTGCGTTCTATTCTTAATTTTTCAGAGGTCTCTATAAATTAACCCTTACAACCATTTCGATCTCAACAGGTGAGTTCAAAGGTAATTCGTTAACACCTACCGCGCTTCTTGAATGCTTTCCTGCATCTCCAAAAACTTGTACCAAAAAATCGGAAGCGCCGTTTGCAATCTTGGGCTGGGCAGTAAAACTAAGTGCAGAGCTGACGAATACGGTTACTTTAACAATCTGCTCAATTTTATCCAGATCGCCAATCAATGCTTTTACAGCACTTAAACAATTGATGGCGGACATTCTTGCACATTCAATTCCTTTTTCCTCCGAGACTTCATATCCGATCTTTCCCTCAGCTAATAATTTCCCATTCACAAATGGAAGTTGTCCCGATGTAAAAATTAAGTTGCCGCTTTTTTGTGCCGGGATATAACTTGCAAGCGGTTTGGGCGGTGTTGTTATTTCGAAACCGGTCAGCTCTTTGATTTTCTTCTCAATCATTTTTCCCTCTCTAATTTTCTATATAAATATATCAAAAAAAATAATGATAAAATCTTACAGAAATATTTCTTGATTCAATTACTGCTATTTATCTTTGCACACAAAATCGGAGAAAGAAATGACCGGAGAAAAGTTCGAGAAACTGTGGCAAATTATGAAGCGTTTAAGAGAAGAATGCCCATGGGATAAAGAACAGACTCATGATTCAATCAAAGCGGCTTTGCTTGAAGAGACATACGAAACCATCGAAGCGATTGATCTGAAAAATTATGATGAGTTGAAATCGGAACTCGGCGATTTACTTCTGCACATTGTTTTTCATTCCGCCATTGGAGAAGAGAACAAAACTTTTTCAATTGATGATGTAATTGATTCTATAAATGAAAAACTTATCCGCCGACATCCTCACGTTTTTAGCGATACTAAAGTCAATGGAACGAAAGATATTTTGAGAAACTGGGAAGAGATAAAACTTACTGAAGGTCGAGACTCTCTTCTTGAAGGAGTTCCCAAAAATCTTCCTGCTCTCGCTTGTGCCTTTCGTTTGCAAGAGAAAGCTTCTAAAGTAGGATTCGATTGGGAGAAAAAAGAAGACGTATGGAAAAAAGTGATTGAAGAAATTGAAGAGATGCATGAAATGGAAAGATCGGGTGATAAAGCGGAACTGGAGAAAGAGATGGGCGATGTTTTCTTTGCACTTACTAACTATGCCAGATTCCTCGGTATTCATCCCGAAAATGCACTTCGGCTTACAAATGAAAAATTCATAACACGGTTTAATTATATTGAACAGAAAATTAAAGAGAGCGGCAAATCATTAACCGAATCTAATCTTGAAGAGATGGATAAGTACTGGGAAGAAAGTAAAACCATACTAAAGTTATGAATTGTGAATTACGATTTTATTCCGGATGGTTCTATTAATAGTAATCGCCAAACTTACGAATGGTATTTTTTTAAGCTCCTTTACCGTTATTGTTATAATGTTTTTCGTATGCGTTAATGATATCTTTCACTAATTTATGTCTAACCACATCGCCTTTATCAAAGTAAACAAATCCCACTCCATCAATTCCCTTCAGAATATCTTTTACTTGAACTAATCCGCTTTGTGAATAACTCGGCAGATCAATCTGTGTAATATCTCCCGTAACAATTGATTTTGAATTAGGACCGAGGCGTGTTAGAAACATTTTCATCTGCATACCGGTCGCGTTTTGAGCTTCATCCAAAATAACGTAAGCGTTATTCAAAGTTCTGCCGCGCATATAAGCCAGCGGAACAATTTCTACTACTCCTTTTTCAAGATAATTTTTAAGTTGTTCTCCGGGAATCATCTCTTCCAGCGCATCGTAAAGAGGACGGAGATAAGGATCAATCTTTTCTCTGAAATCGCCAGGAAGAAATCCAAGACTTTCGCCGGCTTCCACAGCGGGACGGGCGAGAATAATTTTTTTTACTATTCCCTTTTTAAGGGCAGCAACGGCAAACGCAACTGCAAGATAAGTTTTTCCAGTTCCGGCGGGACCGATCGCAAAACAAATATCATTCTCTTTTACACTTTTAATATAAGTGATTTGGTTTGGCGTTTTAGCTTTGATTACATCTTTCTTGGAATAAAGAATGATGCTGTCCAGTTCGTTATCACTGATAATTTCTTTGCCTTGAAGAGTGAGATCAATAATTGTATAGACATCATTTGTTTGCAATTTGCCGGTAGTGTTAAGAACAAAAATCATTTCTTTTACAACTTTTTCAATAGCTGAAACTTCTTCAGCTACGCCCTGAACGAAAATATTATCTCCGCGAACAGTAACATTGGAAGTAAATCTCTCTTCGATCGGTTTAATATTGTTATCATTGATTCCCATGAACGAAAGAAGATCAACATTTTCCAGCTTCAAAATTTTTTCTACTTGCGTATGCGCCTCAGTTATAATACAAAAGCCCTCTTCAAAAAATGAAAAGGGCTTTATTTAAATAATTACGATTCACTTCCGAATGGTTGAAAATCCCTATTTAACCGGAGCCTGTGTTTGGGTTGGTGGAGCCGGTTTATAATTCCTTCTAATCTTATCATACTTCGATTTTTCTTCTTCCGTTAAGAATGGAATTTTGAAAATCTGTTTTGGGAAAATTAAATCCGGATTCTTTATTTGGTCTCTGTTTGACTTATAAATTACCGGCCATGCAAATGGATTTGCATAATGTTCTTTTTTCTTAGCAATGTTCCAGAGATTATCATTTTTTACTACTGTATAATTTATTTCTTTAGGCGCTTCAACCCAAGCATCAAGTTTTCTTTGAAGCTGGTTTTGGACTTTGTCAAAAAATTCCGGCAGCGCACTGATTTTATTTTTCTTCATTGCATCCAATTCTGCCTGACGATCTGCTTTTGGTGCAACTTGACCGTCAATCTTTGATGTAAGATCGGTTAATTGTTTTCTGAAATTATCAACATCGGCTTTTTTAGCACCGAGCATTGCATAGAGTTCATCAATGCAGGCATCATAAGTTTTCAAATCTGCATTCATTTTTTTGAGATTTGCAACTTCTGTTTTTAATGAGTTTAATTCTGTTGTAAGAGCAATTCTTCTTTCCGTTAGTCGGTTAATTTCATTCTGCCATTCCTCTTTTGTCATTTCTTTTTCTTGCGCAAAGAGATTGACAGAGAGAAGCATAACGAAAATGCCGGCTAAGAATAATTTGTAGACTTTCATTTAAACCTCCGTCATTTATAAACTTTTTAATTACATCCCGATCTTATCGAGATTCTTTTTAGTTTCAGTTTTTTCTTTTGCGCATTGATTAAGCTTTGCGTTCTTTTCTGCAATCTCTCTTTCAATTGCCGATTTTTCCGCTTGTAACGATCCTACTTCTTTTTCCAGCGCTTTAACTTCCGAGCGAAGCGCCTCTAGTTCAGCCATCTGCTCTTCCGATACCCCGCTGCATCCGGTAAATCCAATAATTCCAGCAACTAAGACTACGACAAGCGCAGAATTGATGATTCTTTTCATTATTTGAGTTCTCCTTTAGTTTGATGAGTTAAATTTTCTACAAGAAATATAAGAATTTTCTCTTTCAAATGAAGTCACTTATAAATATTTTGATTTTTTTTACATAATACGTTTTTCAACCAAACTGGTGAATTTGTTCCCGGCAATTATAATATGGTCAAAAACTTGAATATCCATAATCTTTCCGGCTTCAACCATTTTACGCGTTAAAGAGATGTCTTCATTGCTCGGCTCACTATTTCCGCTTGGATGATTATGAAGAAGGATTATATTGGCTGAATTATTTTCTACAGCCACTTTGAAAACTTCGCGGGGATGAACAACGCTTGCATTTAGATTGCCAACGGAAATCAATTCCATTTTAGTGATCTTGTTAGCCGAATTTAAACACACCACATAAAATTCTTCTTTCACTTTATCACGAAGTAAAGGAATGAATATCTCCGCAATATCACCTGGCGAGGTAATTTTCTTTATTGAAAATAATTTCTTTTGGGCATCTACTCTGCGACTTATTTCAAATGCGGCAATGAGCGTTGCGGCTTTATCTTTTCCTATACCAAGTTGTTTTTGAATTGCTTCTGATGTTTGTGAAGTGAGATTATTTAGTCCGCCCGATTTCTGGATTAAATCCTGTGCAACCTGAATTACACTTTTCCCTTTTGTCCCTGTCCTAAGAAGAATAGCAATCAATTCTGTATCAGTTAAACTTTGTACACCGCGTAGGGTTAATTTTTCACGCGGGCGGTCATCAATTGGTAACTCTTTTACCTTCACTGCTATTCTCTAAGCTAATGATCGTAATTATTTATTCCCATTCAATGGTCGCCGGTGGTTTGGAACTTATATCATAAACTACACGGTTAACACCGCGCACCGAACGGATAATTTTATTTGATACTAATTCCAGAAAATCGTGATCGAAACGATACCAATCTGCAGTCATTCCATCGGTTGATGTAACAGCCCGGAGAGCAATTACGTTTTCGTAAGTTCGCATATCGCCCATCACTCCAACAGTTTGAATAGGAAGTAACACTGCAAATGCCTGCCAAATTTTATCATAAATTTTCGCATTGTCGAGTTCATCAGTAAAAATATCATCGGCTTCACGTAAAATATCTAATCGTTCTTTTGTAATTTCACCAAGGACACGAACTGCAAGTCCTGGACCCGGGAATGGATGACGGCGAATGAATATTTCAGGCAAATTGAGTTGGCGACCAATAGCGCGAACTTCATCTTTGAAAAGCTCTCTGAACGGTTCTATCAATTTAAGATTCATCCGTTCCGGGAGTCCGCCAACGTTGTGATGTGTTTTAATTGTAACAGAAGCACCTTTAACAGAAACTGATTCAATTACATCCGGATATAGTGTGCCTTGAACGAGGAACTCTGCATCAGAAAATTTCTTTGCTTCGTTTTCAAAAACTTCTATAAAAGTGTTTCCAATGATTTTTCTTTTTATCTCGGGGTCTGTAACTCCGGCAAGTCGAGTAAGAAATAGTTCAGAAGCATCAACGTGATCAACACGCATTTTATAGTTATCACTGAACATTTTTTTGATAAACGCGCTTTCATCTTTACGCATCATACCGTGATCAACGTGGATGCAAACTAACTGATCGTCGATTGCCTGGTGAATTAGAACCGCAGCGACTGATGAATCAACTCCACCGCTTAATGCACATATAACTTTTTTACCGCCAACTTTTCGTTTAACTTCTTCTATAGTTGAGTTGATAAAATTTTGTGAAGTCCAATCTGCTTTACAACCGCATATATTAAAAACAAAATTTTCTAAAATTCTTTTACCAAACTTTGTATGAGATACTTCCGGGTGAAATTGAATACCATACAATTTTTTACCAGGGTTCGAGATTGCACATAACGGCGAGTTTTCAGTCTTTCCGGTTACAGAAAATCCTTTTGGTAATTCAGTCACATAATCGCCATGGCTCATCCAGATTACCGACCCATCATCTACACCCATAAATAGGAAATCATCTTCAAGAATTTCGAGATGGGCTTTACCGTATTCGCGGTCATCTGCCGGTTCAACTTTACCTCCAAGTTCTTTAGACATCAGTTGTAAACCATAGCAAATGCCCAGCACCGGAATGCCGAGTTCAAAAATCTCTTTTGATACCACCGGAGAACCTTCTTCATTAACGCTCATCGGTCCGCCGCTCAAAATTATTCCAGCCGGTTTTTCTTTTTTAATTCGTTCAAGCGGGAAAGTATGCGGATGGATTTCCGAATAAACGTTACTTTCACGAATTCGCCGGGCAATGAGTTGAGTGTACTGGGAACCGAAATCGAGAATTAAAATTTTTTGTTGATGAGTCATATTTTTTTTCGGAAGTGTTAAGAGTATTGTGGGAAACAATAGTCCGCGATGTTAATCGCGGACAAATATAAAACTAAAAATTATTGACCGAGTTGAGCTTTGTAAGCAGCTGCATTGAGTAAATTGTCTAGTTGTGAAAGGTCTGCAATCTCAACTTTAATAATCCAGCCGGATGAATAAGGATCTGTATTAACGAGCTGCGGTTCATCATTTAGCTTTGTATTCAGCTCTAAAACTTTTCCAGTTACAGGCGCGTACATATCGCTGACTGTTTTAACCGCTTCAATAGTACCAAAAGATTCGCCAATAGTTATCCCTGCTATATCAGGTGCAATATCAATATAAACTATATCGCCTAATTCACCTTGAGCAAAATCTGTAATGCCGATTGTTCCAATATTGCCTTCAACCTTTACCCATTCATGGTCCTTGGTATACTTAAGATTTTCCGGAATATTCATAATTACCTCTTTAGTTAATATTAATGTGTTTATCTATGAATGAAGTATCAAAATCACCTTCAATAAATTTTTCATTCTCTAAGACTTTCATATGAAATGGGATTGTGGTTTTAACACCTTCAATTTTGAATTCTTCTAAAGCACGTCTGGCTCGATTAATAGCATGTTTCCGGTCTGTTCCCCAAACAATCATCTTTGCAATTAGTGAATCATAGTTTGGAGGAATTACATAATCGTTGTAAACATGAGAATCAATTCTAATACCAAAGCCGCCGGGAAAATGCAGATATTCAATGCGTCCTGGTGATGGTCTGAAATTGTGTTCAGGGTCTTCAGCATTAATTCTGAACTCTATTGCATGCCCGCGAGGATCTAGAGGTTTGTCTTCAATAGGTTGACCGGCAGCAATTAAGATTTGATTCTTCACAAGATCAAAATTACGAACCATTTCTGTAACGGGATGTTCAACTTGAATTCTTGTGTTCATTTCTATGAAATAAAAATTTTGATGTTTATCAACAAGGAATTCAATTGTGCCGGCACCTTCATAATTAACAGAACGAACACCCAGCAGTGCGGCTTCGCCCATTTTTTTTCTAACTTCATCAGTAATGAATGGCGATGGTGATTCTTCAATCAGCTTTTGATGCCTGCGTTGAATTGAACAATCTCTTTCACCATACTGATAAAAATTACCGTGAGTATCACATAAAACTTGTATCTCGATATGGTGTGGATTTTCAATATACTTCTCTAAATAAAGATCGGCATTGTTGAATGCTGCCCCAGCTTCATTGCCTGCGGTTTGAAATGCTTTTTCAATTTCACTTTCTTCCCAGACAATTCTCATTCCTTTACCGCCGCCACCTGCCGATGCTTTCATCATTACAGGATAACCAATTTCAGCAGCAATTTTCTTTGCTTCATCAATATCATGAACTACACCGGCACTTCCGGGAACGACCGGAACACCAACTTTTTTCATCGTCTCTTTTGCAAATGCTTTATCACCCATCTTTCGAATTGAATCCGGAGATGGACCAATGAATTTAATATTCGATTCGGCACATATTTCACTAAAATCCGCATTCTCTGCAAGGAATCCATAGCCAGGATGTATAGCATCTGCGCCCGTTATTTGCGCAGCAGAAAGTATGCTGCTAACTTTTAAGTAACTTAGATTACTTTGCGCGGGACCGATGCAAACAGCTTCGTCTGCAAAAACTACATGAAGAGAGTCGCGGTCAACTTCACTGTAAACTGCAACTGTGGGAATTCCCAACTCTTTGCATGTTCTAATTATTCTTAGTGCTATCTCACCGCGATTAGCGATTAAAATTTTCTTAAACAAAATCTCCTCTTAAAAGTTTGATAACACTAGACAGTCTCAATCAAAAATAGAGGTTGGTTGTATTCAACCGGAGTGGCGTTTTCGACGAGGATTTTAACAATTTTTCCACTAACGTCACATTCAATTTCATTCATCAGTTTCATTGCTTCAACAATGCAAAGAACAGAGCCGGCTGTAACAACATCGCCAACTTGAATATACGGATCGGCATCGGGTGCTGGTGCGCGGTAGAATGTTCCAACGATAGGAGATTTTACCTCGTGAAGTTTAGACAATGTTTCAGCAGGTGCTGCGGCAATTTTTGAATTAACCTCATTAAAAACTGGCGCTTGCGTTAGAACTGCCTGCCTGGAGTAATCACCAGCCGACTGAATATGAACTTGATTGAGATTCTTCGAGATTTTTACTTTGAGATCACCTTCAGCAACTTCAAAATCGGTAATCTCACTTTGTTCAACTAATTTGATGAGCTTTTTAAGAAGGTTTATGTCCATGCCGTTGCTCTTAATTTTTAACTCGTTCGACATATCCACCTGTTCTTGTATCAACTTTAAGAAGATCACCTTCGTTGATAAACAGTGGGACGTTAATTTTTGCTCCTGTTTCAAGTTTTGCAGGTTTGAGTGCGCTATTTGCGGTATCCCCTTTGAAACCGGGCTCAGTTTCAACAACTTTAAGCGCAACAAAAATTGGAATTTCTGCAGTGATAATTTGATCTTTATCGTCAAGAAGAAGTTCTATTTCTACACCTTCTTTTAAATAAACTTGTCCTTCGCCAATTATGCTCTCGGCAACGGTCATCTGTTCGTAAGTTCCATTATCCATTAGAACCAACCCACCCTGTTCTCTAAACAGATATTGATATTTTCTTCTTTCAACACGAATAACTTCAACACCTTCACCCGAACGGAATGTATTATCTAATACTCTGCCGGTTTTTAAATTTTTTAATGATGTTCTGACAAATGCGCCGCCTTTTCCAGGTTTAACATGCTGGAACTCAACAATTACGTACGGTTCGTTTTTATATTTAATAATAAGACCATTTCTGAAATCGGAAGTGTCTGCCATAAAAATTTTAATCCTTCTAACTGATGAAAATATAGCCACCACCCGATCTAAAATCAAGGATGGGGTTAAATGAATTGCAAATGAAAATTGAATTAGCTCTCAATTTGAATGAGATACCGGTCAATCTCAGAAAAAGCAGCGCTGGTTTTGTAATCTTTTTTAATCATGTCAAAAACTGTCTTAGCTTCTTCTTTCTTTCCGGAATTGAGTAAGATAACCCCTGCTCTCAAAAGATAATCTGCATTTGCAGGATTACTCTTAGAAATCTTTGCCGCATCTTTATATAAATCTGCCGCTTTATCAAATTCTTTTCTCGATTCAAGCACACCGCCTCTGCCGGCAAGAGAAGTAGCTTTGAATAATGGATTAGAACCTGAATAATCGTCAAACATTTTGTAAGCTTCGTCATTATTTCCGAGCATCGAATATGCGTTTGCGAGATAAATTTTTGCAGTTTCACCATTTTCGGTACTGCCATACTGATCAACAATTTTCTTCAAACCAATTGTGTTTGAAGAGGGCTGACCATCAATTGCATCTTTGAATGCTCCAGAATCGTAAAGCGGAATAACTTTTGAGAGAAGACCGGCTGCAACTTTGTTATCGCCGGCTCTTTTATTCATAAAAAGAGTAACTGCCACTGCTATCAATGCAATTGCTGCAACACCGATTAATATCCTTGCCTGGTTTTCAAGAAAAAAGTTTTTAGTATTGTAATAACTTGTAACAAGTTTGTCTTCTTTCATTTGTTTTTTTGTAATCTTTTTTCTTCTCTCTAACACTTTTAACCTCGTTTGTTGATAAATCTAAAAATTCGGGGCGAAATCTAAGAAAAATTATAGACCAATTCTAATATGATTTGAAAAAATCCAAGCATTTTGGTTTAAGTAGACTTCTACACGATAAACGCCCTTTTCTTTAACCAAAAACTCAAGAAAAGAACTATCTGTTGATAAAATTTCTTCACCGTTTTTTATTATTCTGATATTTACATTTTCTTTAGGGGCTTCAATTTGTAATTTGAGATCATTCACCAGCGGAATTGAATCTCCCATTTGATAAATATTCTTTCCTTCTTCTGCAAAAAATCTAAATCCTTTTGCATCACCATGATAAGAGTTTGAAACAAAACATCTACCTTCTTCCAGCGATTTATAAATTTGTTTCTTAGCTGAATTGATCAGGTGCGGTTCAGTTGATATTTTGAGTTCATCATTTAGAAGTATGTGTGTTCTAATTGATTTGAATAAAACTTTGTAAGGAAAGACTTCCATTTCCACAAAGCCGAAAACATTTACTTTATGAGCATGAGCATCTACTCCGCCAATGCCAACAACCTTCCGTTTTAGATTCAGCTTGTCCCATATTTCTAAAGTATCACTTGGCGGTGCCGAGATTGATTTAAGAGGATGTAAAAAATAATTATATTTATTCTGCTCTGTTAACCCTTCCATCCATTCAGACATATGATTCCAAATTTCAATCCCGGTGAAATCTTCAGTGTTCCATTCCGTCCACGGATAAGCTGGATGTTCTTTCATAGAAGATCTTTTTTCGTTCGGATGCGCAATAAAACCGATTCCCCCGGCTTCTTTTACTTTGCTTACATATTCTTTGGCTGGAATGCGAGTAGAATATGGTTCGTTAATACCGAATGCGAGATAATGATTTTTGTTTTCTTTATCATTTATTTCACAGCCGACAAGTAAAAGCGTCTTGCCATACCAGCCCTCAAATCCTTCATGGAGAGCGCGCAAAGTGTTATGATCGGTAAGTAGAATAAAATCAAGCCCGGTCTCGTTTGCGTATTGTGCAATATCTTTTACTTCGCCCGAGCCATCAGAATAAACCGAATGGATATGTAAGGCACCAACGTATTCAAACATTTAAAATCCCGAATTAATCTGGCGGGAATTAATCCAAATAAATGAAAGATATGAACAATTAAGCGTTGTTCACTTCGAACAATGTTGTGTACTGTGTTGACTGCTCTTTGATCATATCGGAAAGCTTTGTCATTAGAATATCAATGCGTTCGTCAGTATTATCTTCAAAATTTTCATACGATTCTTTACTCTTGAAAATATAGATCTCTTCAAAGCTATTAGGTTTATTTTTTTGTTCGAACACCGAATAATTTTCTAAACCATCTGCTTTCACTAAATTCTTTAATTCACGAACTACATCTAAGTATTCTTCCCGTTTTTCCGGAAAAACATTATAACGAATGGAAAAAATTACTTTACTCATTGAACTCCTCGATTATATTATATTAATAATTCTCCCTTAAAAATTATTTCGGCAGGACCGGTTAACGAAAGCTCCTGCACTTTTTGATTCTCAATTTTAAAATCTACCGTTAACTCATCACCGCTTAGGGGATGTATCTTAATCGGCGGATTAAAATTATCCTGCACAAAAGAAATTAAAGCCGCAGCAACAGAACCAGTTCCGCATGAAAGAGTTTCTTCTTCAACGCCGCGTTCATAACTTCTGATCTTAATCTCATTATTATCAAACTGAACAAAATTTACATTCGTTCCTTCAGGTGCAAAATCTTTGTGAAAGCGAATTTCCCTCCCAAGTTCAAAAACCGGAAAGTCATTTATATCATTATAAAAAGAATTTACATCTGCCGGATTTTTAAGAACATCATTTATTTTTATTACAACATGCGGCGAACCTGTATGTACATAAGACGCTGAAATTAGCTGATTCGCGGCTTTGATTTTGAAATTCTGTTTCATCTTCTTCGGATGATTAAGAAAAAATTTAATCTGTCCGTTTTCTAGTACTTGTCCGGAATATTCAATATCGTTCGCAATAAAATTTATTTTATTCAGAGCTAATCTACCACTCACATTTCCATATCGAATAGCACAACGGGCACCATTTGCGCATAAACTTCCGGTAGATCCATCCGAATTAAAGTATCTCATCTCAAATGCGTATCCATCTAAATCTGAGATGAATAACACACCATCGGCGCCAATACCAGTACGTCTTTTACATAGTTTATCAATGATTTGCGGCGTTAATTCAATTTCCGGATTGATTTTTTTATCGAACAAAATAAAATCGTTACCGGCGCCACTCAGTTTTGTGAAGTAAAGATGCTTCATTCTGGTTTCAAATTTACGGCAATAATGTCCCTAAAGCAACGAAAATTGGCACTGGCACGGTTTTTATGTTTACGGAATTTGATCGCAGCCACGTTAAAATACAAGCAGATTTACAAATTGACTCAATTATCAATACTTTCTGTTGCGTATATTTAGCTGTGTAAGATCTACAGTCATTTAAGGATGAAACAAGGGAAAATAATATTAAATGAACTACTATATAATTGACGGTAACAATTTGATCGGCAGAATCAAATCATTACAACAACTTCAAAAAAAAGATAAACAGGCTAGCCGCGAGAATTTAATTTACTTTCTCAATAGACATTTTGCAGGCAAGAAGGTAAAACTTTCACTTCACTTTGATGGTCACCCAAATCTTCCTTTATCTATCTCAAAAGGAAAAATAACATATTCTTTCAATCAACAGTCCGATAACTTTATCAGACAAGAAATAGAGAACTCTCTCAATCCAAGATTGATTATTCTTGTAACTTCAGATCACAGTTTGATGAACTTCGGGAAGGTTTGCGGCTGCAAGGTAATATCGTCCGACGATTTTTATAGAGAAACTGAAAAATCTACTGTAAAAAACGATGAAGTGGAAAAGATCAGTCAATTAGAAAAAAATAATGAAGAGTTCCTAAAACTTTTTCAGAATAAGAAAGTATAACTGCCCATAGACTTGAACAATTTATTTTGCCTACTAGTAATCATTAACTAAATTGCAATTTGAAAATACCTATTAAAGAAATTTCAATAATTTTGTTTGGGGAAGCATATTAATGTTCTGGATAAGCAAAACCATACATTATCTAAGCAGATTCAAACGCCGTACAATATTACTGTTTGCTGTTGTAGGTCCCGGTATAATTACCATGGTTGCCGATAACGATGCGGGAGGTATCTCAACTTATGCCGTAACAGGTTCAAAGTATGGATTCAATTTGCTTTGGGTATTTTTTATTCTAATACCAATGGCATATTTTATTCAGGAGATGACCGTTCGCCTTGGTGCCGTAACAAAACGCGGTCATGCAGAAGCTATCTTCGACGGTTTTGGAAAATTTTGGGGATGGTTTTCAATTTTTGATCTCGCAGTAGTTAATTGGCTTACTCTGGTTACAGAATATATCGGCATGACAGAAGCAATGCTGATGTTTGGCGTTCCTCCATGGATTACATTTCTATTTGTAACAGCTATCTTGATGATGATCGTTCTCTCAGGCAAATATTGGACGTTCGAAAAAATTACACTGTTGTTTTGCGTTTTCAATCTTGTCTACATACCTGCAGCATTATGGGCAATGGACACGCCTACAGCACCGGGTTGGGGTGCAGTTGCAAATGGTTTTGTGAATCCAAAATTTCCCGGTGGCTTAACACAAGATTTAATTTTTATTGTGATGGCAAATATTGGAACTACAATTACACCCTGGCAAATATTTTTTCAACAGAGTGCCGTTGTTGATAAAGGTATGGATGTAAGAGATATTAAGTATGGCAAGATAGATACGCTGGCTGGTTCAACATTAACCGGCATTGTTGCCGTTTTTATTATCATCGTTACCGGTGCTGCATTTTATTATCACTCTCCACAAATAATCATTCAAGACGCAAAACAATCGGCAGATGCTTTAGTTCCTTTACTTCCCCATGGGCAGGGAGATTGGGCACGGAGATTATTTGCTATCGGTCTTTTCGATGCGGGATTTCTTGGTGCTTTGTGCATCTCGCTCTCAACATCATGGGCGGTCGGAGAAGTATTTGGATGGGCACATTCACTTAATAAAAGCGTTAAGGATGCGCCATGGTTTTACGTTATCTATCTCGGAACTCTTGCAACAGCAGGCGCTATTGTGCTAATTCCCAGTGCACCGCTTATCACAATAACAATGTTTGTCCAGGTTGTGGCGGTTACGTTATTACCCGCAGCGTTAATGTTTTTAATTCTACTTTTGAATGATGAGAATTTAATGGGTGAATACAAAAACACCCGGACACAAAATATTATTAACTGGGGCATCACAATTTTTACGGTTCTTATCTCAACATTGTTCGGCTTAACTATTCTATTCCCTGAGTTTATAAAGTTAGGGTAGGAGAAAAATTATGGCACAATTAAATAATCACACGATTAAGATGCACGAACTGCCTTCAGGCACAAAAGAATTTAGATTTTTAAATTTTCTTGAGCTTATTAAGCTGCCTGTTTGTGCCGGAAAAATTAAAGACAAAATCGGAAAGGTTACAGATATTGTTTTCAAACTTAGCGAACCATTTCCCGAAGCAATTGGAATTTATATTGAACATGGTTGGGGAAAACCTACAGAATTTGTTCAATGGGATAAAGTGATAAAGATTGAAGATGATGCAATTTTTGTTCAGAAACTTGAAGAAGGAAAAACCTATCCACCCTTTGTTGATCAACCGGGATGGATTTTAGTAAACGAACATTTGATCGGCAGAACAATTCTTGATATGGATGGAAGAAGAATTGAAGTTGTAAATGATGTTCATCTTCTTGAAACAAAAGAAAAAATGATAATCGTTCATGTTGATATTTCATTCAATGGATTTTTACGAAAGTGGGGTTTCAGAAGAATAAGAGTAATGAAAGATCAGCTTATACCATGGAAATATGTTCAGCCGTTATCTCTTGAAGATGCCGGAAGCAAAGATAAAGTTTCACTTTCGATTACTAGAAATCAAATTAAAGAATTGCCTGCAGAAGATCTTGCTGATGCGCTGGAAGAACTTTCAGGCAAAGAACAGCAGGCTGTTTTTTCTGCCCTTGACTCGGAAACTGCCGCTGAAACATTAATTGAAGCTGAACCACGGGCTAAAAGACAATTAATGTCAAATCTTCGCAAGGAAAGAGCACAAAATATTTTATCCGAGATGTCAATCCCCCAGCTCGCTAATTTGTTTTCTGTTCTTCCAAACGATGATGTTATTGAATTAATCCAATTGGTGCCGGAAGCCGATGCAGAAAAAATTAGCAAGATCTTATCAGAGAAAGAAGAAACAGCCCGTGTGATGATGACATCTAACTATTTTGCTGCGCCAAAAGAAAAAACAGCCAGTGAAATTTTAAAGTCATTAAAAAACTCGGATGTTGATCGGAGTAATATATCTTACATTTATGTAATCACTCCCGAAGATAATACACTTCTTGGTGTTGTTGATTTAAGAGAACTTGTAATTGCACCGGATGAAACTATGCTGGTAGATATTATGGTCTCGCCGGTAGTAACAGCCGAAGAGGAAGATCTTAGAGATGATCTTGAAGAATTATTTGCGAAGTATCATTACAGAATGATACCTATTGTTGACAGGCATGATAAACTGTTAGGTGTAATTAAAGATAAAGATATTTTGGCTGGAGCCGTTTAAAAAAATTAAATCAGAGGTTGAAGATGCCGCAAGTAAAAACAACTCCCATGGTAAAGTTTGCCATGATATTTTTAAGATTGTACCTGATTATAATGCTTGTATTAATTGGAATAAAATTTTTCAAAAGTATTTGGTGATTATAATAGAGTCCATTCTAAAAAGGTATTTTTTGTATTCGTCATTGCGAGCGAAGCAATTTTTAGTATTTAGCTCAAAATCAACAGATTGCGTCGGCATCTTCGTTAAATGTACCCGCCCATTCTTTTGAAAACTTTACTGCGCGGTCTTTAATTTCATTCCAGCTAAGCGCCATGTATGGTTTTTATCCTCAGATAAGATAGTGTGAATTTTATCTGCATTAAGTCAAGATAATTTTTACTCTGTTGTTAATAGTAGTAGCATTGCATTTGTACTACTCGGGGTGACTCGCAAAGAAATTGATTGGAGTACTGAATGTGAAGAACTATATGGTCTATGGGTAATGGAAGCAGTTGATGAAGAATATTTTCCAATAGATATTAAAAATGCTTTTTTGAGAATGCTCTGCCGGAATGACTCTTCAAGTATTTTTCGAAGGAGTACGCTTTGTGTTTTTCGGAGAATGAAATTGCTGTAGTGAGTCGCCAGGGTTTGTATTTTGATGTATGAGGTGATCCCCCTTGATTATGTTTGTCTAACCGTCTTTTAAGATTGATGGTACAACCGACATAATAATTTTCGGGATACTTGATACTCTCTAATATATAGACGTAATAAAACATAGCCGAGTAGTACTACGGCGTAGTTTTGAGCTCCTATATTCTATAGCCGAACTTACCGGCTTCGTCCCAAAATACGGGACTACGCCGTGTTCGGCTTCTTTTTTCGCAAGCTCAAAACGAAGCCGAGTGGAGGTGCCGGGAGTCGAACCCGGGTCCGAAATTATAATCCAATGAACTTCTACACACATAGTCTCTTTTTTGATTTCATCCCGTTAACATCAAGAGACAGATTTTAGCGGGACAATTCCGAAATTTAGTTCGCCTCTTCTATCCGGAAGTTCGATTCAGCTATCACGCCAAGCGGCGTTCTTTCAATCCCCGGCGTGAGCGGAACTGAAGAACGGCTGCGTAAATTACGCAGCTAAAGCGTAGTTATATTCGCCTTTTATCTTTTTTACCGTCGTTTAACGTGTCTACGGAGAACACGGTGTGCAATTCAAAGAACTGATAACCCCGTCGAAGCCAATGTCACCCCCGAAAAATAATTGAGAATGGAGAATTTAGAATTATTTCTTCCATTCAATATCAGGGTGCTTTGACGAAAAATTTTCAAATCTTGCTAATACAAATAATAGATCAGAAAGACGGTTCAAATATACTTCAATTTGATCATTAATCCCTTCTATTCTAGATAATGCAACAACTTCACGTTCGGCTCTACGGCAAACAGTTCTTGCATGATGTAAAATTGCAGAAACTTTTGAACCTCCCGGTAAAATAAAATTTTTCAATACAGGAAGTTGTGAATCGAATTTATCAATCAGTAATTCAAGCCGTGTTACAAAGTTTAGATCAACTCGAGGTATAACAAAATTTTTATTCTCTTTTTCAAGCGGTGAAGCCAAATCGGAACCTACCGTAAATAAATCATTCTGTATACCTGAAATTACATCTTTAAGTTCCGTATCAGATAATTCAGCTACTGCAATACCAAGAACCGCATTCAGTTCGTCTGTAGTACCATATGCTTGAATTCTCAGATCATCTTTCCAAACTCTTTTACCGCCAAAGAGTGAAGTCTCTCCTTTATCACCGGTCTTAGTATAAATTTTCATTTTGATTCCGGCAGCTCATAAAATTGTAAGACTACCTTTTTTTTATTAGACTCTATCGAATAAAGTGTTTCGTTTTCCAAAACTTTTTTTCTGATTATTGCTAAACCTTTCTGTTCCGGTAATAGTTCCGCTTTGGATAAGGTTGTAATCTTGCCCACTTCATTATTAAGTGAATCAAGAATTACAAAAGAATCAGCTGGATTGACTTCATCGTTCAATCCTATTTGCAATAATCTTTTCTGAACTTTGTCATATGTATCAAGTCTTGCAATAACTTCTTGCCCGATATAACAACCCTTAGTAAAACAAACTTCATGGATAAGATTTACTTCGTGCGGATTGGTTTCATCATTAATTTCGTTGGGATAAATCGGGATTTTATTTTCAATTCTGAATGCGTCAAATGCATCATCGCCAACCACATACAAATCGAAAACACTTTTTATACTAAAAAGGTGTTCAATAAAATCAACACTCTTTTCTGTATCTATCAATGCTTTGTAAATCTTGATTCCATTTACCTCTTGATCAACAAAAAAGTATAATGTAAAACCGTCAACATCAAATCTTCTCACGTTAGTAAAATCAAGTGTGTTGATTTCTTTCCCGATCAGAAGTGTTAAAAATGATTCCGACTGACGCCCGATAAAATCAACAACCACAAAATTACCGGAGACATCTTTAATTTTAATATCTTCCGTAATGATGAATTTATCAATCCAACTGTAAAGTTGTCTGCTATTTTTCGAATTACCAATCAGAAGAAAATCATTTTCAAAGCTGATAAGAGTAGTACGATCTATAAATCTTCCTTTTTCATTTAAGAAGAGTGTGTTTCTCTTTTCCAATATTTTTAAATCTTTTACGGTATTTGATGAAACTCGATGTAAAAAATCCAATACATCTTTGCCGGTCAATTGAATCAGCATCAATTCGGAGTTGATCCGTAAACCAATTCCATTGCGCAGCGAATCAAATTCTTCTCTTGCAGAAGTAAAACTTCTAAACGTAGAATTAATTTTTACGTTATCCGGGAATTTTTTATCCAAATAATCGGTTATGGACGACACTAGTTGATTCTCCTGAAACATTCTATCCTTTTCTCTTTTATGTAGCTTAAGGGTGGTTCTAAAAACTTCAATATTCTCTGCGAACTCTGCGTATTCTTTGCGTTCTCTGTGTTAAATTTTTAAAAAAGATAATTTTTAGAACCACCCTTAATTAATATTTTCTAAACCATCTCGCGTTTTTATCTGATATGTAAAGTTGCCTCTTTACACTCCAATAAAACGGAATTGAATCGAGAACACGGATAGAATAAAGTGAGTCTTGCCGTGAACTTTTCGTAAAAAGAAACTCGTAATAATCCGGAAATTTATCGTTGTTAATATTTGCGAGAGTTCTCTTTAATGCAATTCCGGTATAAGTTTCCAAAAGATGTGGTGGTTTTCGCCAGCCATCAATCATAAAGAAGTTATAATTTCTATGACCGGAGATAATTCCATCTTCATAATTCAGTTCTACGTACTTTATATTTTTTGCTTTCCAATTCTTGATCGTAATTCGATTGAAGCCACCATGAATCGGAACTTCCGATTCCCAAAGTTTTTCGAACTGTCCATCTTTGCATTCGAATAAAGTTAACCAGAAAAATGCGGTGCCGAGTTTTGTACTGTCTAAATTGATATAGCTTGATTCAAATCCAATTACATTTTTTGTCTCGATGTTGCGTTCACTGGGTTTTGACTTTGCAATTACTGAAAGGACGAAGTTTCCGCCATCTCTAAAGTAAACCACAGCTTCCTTTGGTACATTTAAAGTGTAAGTTCTATCAAACTGAACAAGATAAGTTCCTTTATCATAATTGTTAAGAATAAATTCTTTTAAAGAGATAGTATCACACTCAAACCGGTTCTTAGTCTGTTCTTTCTGAATGTCTATATTGTACGTTCTAAGCTCTTCATCTTTAGCACTTGAAGTAGCAGCATCGCCTTCCGCTTCCCCCTTTTTGGATGTGCATGATGCAAGAGCGATCAATCCTAAAAGAGAAACCACTATAAATAATTTATAGAGTTTCATTGTGCTATCCTGTTTTGTTAAAAAGAAATATTGACAACTAAAATTACATCTTTGAAAATTCATCTAGAAAATAAGCAGAGGCGTAGAGTCCCTTTTCGAAATTTTCTAGAAGAAAATGTTCATTTGGAGAATGAATATCATCTGAATCCAGTCCTAATCCCATTAACACAGCGGGAGCTTTTAATTCTTTAACAAAATCTACGACTACAGGAATAGAACCGCCTTCGCGAGTAAAAATAGTTTTTTTACCGAAAGCTTTTGCAGTTGCCTTTGACGCCGCATTAATAGCTTTGCTTTCCAAAGGAACTACAACACCATAACCATAATGCATGGTTCGCACTTCAGTTTTGATGCTCTTCGGAGAAAGCGAATAGATATGTTTTGTGAATTCTTTTGCAAGTTTAACGGGATCTTGATTTGGAACGAGACGCATACTGATTTTAGCCAATGCTTTAGAAGGAAGAACCGTCTTGGCACCTTTCTCTGTAAATCCGCCAATGATTCCATTACAATCTAAAGTTGGACGAATCCACAATCTTTCCAAAGTTGTAAAACCTTTTTCACCTTGTAACTCTTTTACGCCGAGTTCTTTTGCATATTGTTTATCGGAAAACTTTAGCAGTTTGAAATTATCTTTTTCATTTTTCGCCACCTTCAGAACGTCTTTATAAAAATTAGGAATAGTTACTTTCCCATTCTTATCATGCAATTTTGAAATTATTTTTGCCAATTCATTAATCGGATTAGCAACTGCACCGCCGAAACTTCCGGAATGTAAATCGCGGTCTGGTCCGGTTACTTCAACTTCCATATAGAGCAATCCGCGTAAACCGTATGTAATGGTAGGAATGCCTTTAGCATACATACTTGTATCTGAAATTAAGACAGCATCACACTTTAGCAAATCTTGATTTTCTTTTAAAAATAAAACAAGGTTATTACTGCCAATCTCTTCTTCTCCTTCAAGAATAAATTTTACATTTAGAGGAAGCTCTCCAAGTGTTTTAAAAAATGCTTCAACACTTTTAATATGCACAAAATGCTGTCCCTTGTTATCATTTGCGCCGCGTGCCCAAATTTTACCATCTCGAATTACCGGTTCAAAAGGTGGGTCTGTCCATAAGTCTAACGGATCAGTAGGTTGAACATCATAATGACCATATATCAGAACCGTTGGTTTACCAACTTTACCGAGCCATTCTGCGTAAACAAGCGGATTGCCTGCAGTTGGAAATATTTCAACACGAGTCATTCCCGCGTCTTTCAATTTTTGAACAGCAAAGCCAGCACATCTGATCATTTCATCCTTATGCGATTCAAGAGTGCTAATACTTGGAATTCTTAAATAATCTTTTAATTCTTCCAGGTAACTGTTAAAATTATTTTTCAAATGACTTATGACAACTTCCACAAAATTCTCCACTCTTCTTAATTAAGGAATAACAACGAATGCAATGCAACTTGCCGTTTCAAATTTACATCTATCAATTTCTGTATTCAAGTGAATAACCAATTATTTAGTTGAAATCATTGATGGTAATCCGCATTAGCAAAACAAAAAATTGGGAAGGGACAATTACTCTTGAGCACTATCTCTAAAGTGAAATCGCAACCTGAAACTAAAATAATCATTTCTAAGCGTTTAAGTTAAGGTTTTGGATTCTTTTCTATTTATGGTAAATTTCGATTACAAAGCCATATAAAAATTACTTATGATAATTATAAAATACATACTGAAAAACCATCTCCTCCCGTTTTTATTTTCGATTTTCATTTTGCTTTCTGTTTTTATTCTTCAATATATGGTAAAGATGGCAGACCGCTTAGTTGGAAAAGGATTAAGCGCATGGGTAATAATTCAGTTGGTTACATATAGTCTTGCCTGGATGGTTGTTCTGGTAGTGCCAATGTCGGTTCTAATTGCTACGCTAATGGCTTTCGGCTCTATGTCTCAGAACAATGAAATCTCCATACTTAAAGCAACAGGCGTCAGTTTATATAGAATGATGATTCCCCCGTTAGTTGCTAGCGTATTCATTGCACTTTTTCTTGTTCACTTTAACAACAACATTTATCCGGACGCAAATCATGCGTTGCGAATTTTATTGGAAGATATTTCGAGAAAGAAACCAACACTTTCTCTTGTTCCGGGAGTTTTTTCTCAAGAAATTCCCAATTATTCAATACTTGTAAGAGATATTGACCAGAATACCAATCAGTTGAAGGATATAACAATTTATGATTATTCCCGGCAGCCAAAGGTAGATATAGTAACAGCATCAACAGGTAAAATTTATTTCTCGCAGAATCAGAAAAAATTAATTTTGGATCTGAACAATGGCGAGATTCATGAAACAGATAATACGCAAAAAAATTCTTACGAGAAACTTCAGTTTAAGCGCCATAAAATTGCTATGCCCGCAGATCAATTTACGTTTGAGCAGTCGGGACCGGGTGGACAGCGTGGAGACCGTGAGCTTGGCGCTCCGCAACTCAAGGCACTTGCGGACAGCATTGCAAAAATACAATCAACTTATATTTCTGACTACGACAAAAGGATAAAATCTTTAATTAGCAATAAAAACCTTTCTCCCCTTAGTGAAAATAATTCTCCGGGAAAATTTGTTTACATAAGAGCACAGCAGAAAATTCGGGCTGATGAAAATACCATGAATGATATATTATTCCGATTAGACTTCAATGATAAGGAGTACGATAGATACTGGGTTGAGATACACAAAAAATATTCATTACCGTTCGCTTGTATAATTTTTGTTTTAATTGGTGCACCTTTGGGCACAATGATGCGTAAAGGCGGGTTTGGAATGGCAGCAGGAATGAGTTTAATTTTCTTTTTAGTCTATTGGGCATTTTTAATCGGCGGGGAAAAGTTAGCAGACCGTGGATTGCTTTCACCGTTGATGGGAATTTGGAGTGCAAATATTTTTCTCGGCTTACTCGGAATTCTATTAATGATAAAAAGCGCAAGAGAAAAAATTACTATCAATTTTGATTTCTTTAACAAATTTATTCCCAAGTCATGGAGATCACAAACGGAGAATGATGAAAATTCTTGACCGCTATCTTATAAAACAATTTCTTCAAACAATTCTTTTCGGATTGCTTGCTTTCACTTTACTCTTCGTGGTAATTGATTTAATGGAAAACCTCGGTGACTTTTTGGATCAGAATGTACCAACTCATCTGATCATACAATATTATATTGTGTTTATTCCCGAAATGATTCGTTTAATGACGCCGGTAGCAGTTCTTCTGGCAAGCTTATTTACTGCCGGTAAAATGGCAAACACAAATGAATTAACGGCTATTAAAATTAGCGGTGTTAGTTTATATAGATTCATGGCTCCGTTTATTATTACCTCAACATTGATTAGCATTTTTTCTATCTACTTCGGAGGTTATCTTGTACCATTAGCCAATAAACAGAAGATATTCATAGAGCAAAATTCGATGAAGAAAGGAATAGTTTATTTTGGGAACAACATTTTCTTTCAGGACAGCAGCACAAGAATAGTAACAATTAATTATTATGATGTTTCCCAAGAGCAGGCAAATCAAATCAGCATACAGGAATTTGATCCAAAGGATAAGACAAAGCTTATTTCACGTACAGATTCATTCCGTATGAAATATGATTCTACAAAAAAATCGTGGTTTGTTTACGATGGTATTACGCGCACATTTACAGATTCAACCGAAACAATTAAAAAATTTGCTGTAAAGGAATTTAAGGATCTGAATTTCAAACCGGACGATGTTATTCAGAAACAGCGCAAACCTGAAGAGATGACTTTAGCAGACCTGAATAATTATGCACAAGAACAATTACGTACCGGTAATGATCCTACTTCAACACAGATTGAATATCACTCACGAATAGCTTTTGCATTTGCAAGTGTGATTGTAGTTTTGTTCGGCTTGCCAATCTCTGCCAGCCGGAGACGGGGCGGTTTAGCGATTCAGTTTGGAATTAATTTGCTTATCACTTTCATTTATCTTGTCTTTATGAAAGTGAGTCAAGCGTTTGGAAAGAGCGGGCAATTGAATCCATTAACAACTGCCTGGCTGGCAAATTTTATTTTTCTGCTTGCGGCAATTTATAACATAAAGCGGGCACAAAAATAAAAGCATAGAACATTAAAGGGTAGTTCTAAAAACTTCAAAATTCTTCGCGTACTTTGCAAAATCTCTGCGCTCTTTGCGTTTAGGGTTTCAATAAGATGGTTTTTGGAACCACCCTAAAGTCAGTTACAGTCCCCTACTTTGACTTCATCTCGAAAACACCATCCCAATTTTCTATCGGAGGATTTTTCAAATAGAATTCGCAGCGCTGCATATAAACTTTGGAAGGATAATCTCCAAGTTTTTCAAATGATCTTTTGAAATAATCTTGTGCAGAATCAAAACTTCGGTGGCGGTATAAATCTATTGCCTGGAAATATAAATCCATCTCCTTTATTGCTGCTTCAGCTTTTTTATCACCCACAACGCTTATCAACTCATAAACTTTAGTCGGTTTGCTTTTCCCTTTTACGCGAATTACATCTAACTCCCGTGATAAAATTTTATCTTTGCACTTTTCAAGCGTGGAATCGCCAATCATGATATTTGTCCCATATTCTTTGTTGGCGCCTTCAAGTCTGGAAGCCAAATTTACATCATCGCCCAAGACGGTATAATCAAAACGTTTTACGCCTCCGATGTTGCCAACAATTACATCGCCCGTATTAATTCCTATTCTAATTCGAATCGGAGTCTCTCCGCTCTTCGACCACTTTTCTCTCATCTCAGCCAACTTATTCTGCATTTGTAAAGCAGTGAGACACGCTTTGTACGCGTGGTTTTCAACTTCAATAGGCGCGCCCCAAAAAGCCATAACAGCATCTCCTAGATATTTATCAAGAGTTCCTTCATTAGCAAGAACAATTTCCGTCATCTCGTTTAAGTACTCATTAATAAAACTGACCAGCTCTTCGGGCTGTTTGTTTTCTGCAAATGATGTGAAACCTGCTATATCACTAAATAGAACCGTTATATTTTTCCGCTCTCCGCCAAGACGGAGTTTATCAGGATTTGATATAAGCTCGTTAACAACGTGCTTGCTTACATACTGACTAAACATTCCCTTAATCAAAACATTCTGCTGACGTTCCCGCAAGAAATGGTATGCCGTACTGCTGAAGTAACCGATTATAACCGCAAGCGATGGACTTACAATTGCAATTACAAGTTTGTTATGAATAAAAAGAAAAATGCTCATCTCATAAATTCCAAACACAAGAAGAATAATAAAAACAATGTTAAGCACCTCAACTAAAGAACCAATCTTAAACTTAATCTTTCTAATGAATGAAGAGATATAAAATGAGATAGCAGTTAAAAGAAAAATTGCAAGGAGTTCACTTTCTTTCGATTGGTTGAAAAGGAAATCATTGCTAAGAATATTTTGAATAATGTTCGCATGGAATTCCACACCGTAAATCAGATTGTCACCTTTATGCTTTCCTTCAGCAAATGAACAAGCAAGCATATCTCTGTCTTCCGGCATAGTTGATCCGATGATAACAATTTTGTCTTTGAATCTACCACTCTGAAGAAGCCCGTATCCAGGATCATCCCAAGTATTTATATCAACGCCGGAATCAATTTCATCAATCGTCTTAAAACTTTCATCATCAATAACATCCATTAGTTTTACGTGCGGGAATGTTCCGCTTGAGCCATAGAAATTTATTAAGACAGTTGTTGCATCATACTGCGGAATTTTTTTTTTGCCGAGTAAGAAGAAACCATTTTTTCTTTCCGCAGTTCGATTGTTATTAAATCCATAATATTTATTGACTAAAGCAAAACCAAAGCTTGGAATTCTTTTTTGTGTTATATCAGTATATCTAAATGGCAAATATCTGCGGAAAACTTTATCAAAATCCGGCGGGGGCTGCACTATTCCTATGGAACTGTCAACACCATAAAATATATTTCCATAATCTTCATAAATTTTTGTAACGTTAGTTTTCCCTTGATCAATCAATCCTTCAGTCGTCTCATCAATTTTTCCAGCCAATACAACTTTGCCGGACTCTTTGATAGCACGCATCATTAATGTATCATTTGCCGGAGAAAATGGATCAGTACCGGGCATCTCAACATCAATCCCGATAGCTCTCACTCCGGCTTTAGTCAAATTCTCAATTGCTTTTGCATAAATAAATCTTGGAAAGGGAGATTTATTATATGGCGGCGGAATCTGATCGAACAGATCCTGTGTCATTTCAACAATAATTACTTTAGAGGAATCTGTAATATCAATCTTTCCCCTTTTGAGAAATCTTTGATCAATTAGTTTTAATTCGAGTTCTTTGAGCGGTGAAAAAGTGAAAAGATAATCTTGTGTAAGAAGCACGGTGAAAAGAGCGGCGGAAAGTACAACTGCAAATTTTTGGATCAAACTTTTTCCTTTAGTACCGCCGCTCATAATTTAGTCGTCATCTTATATTGATACTCGTGCTGTTAACCCGATGATTGAATTAGTCGAAGCACCCGGAATTCTATAAATTCTAGACTGAAACATTAGATTTAAATTTAGCAAGACATTATAATCCGCAGTAAACTCAAGTGCTTGTCTCTTAAAATCTCCAAAACTCGGACTTAGAGTTGCCGAAAGCTGTAATTTATTTTGCAGCAATCTATATCTTCCGCCAACAGTTAATGTAAAATAATTGAATGGAATTCCTTTGATATCACTTGCACTATACACAAAACCAAATAATGACATCAAACTTGGAGTCCAGTAACTATTTAGATTCAAAGAAGTGGAATTAAATTTTGCATTTGTCATCGCCAAACTCTTATCATCTCTGGTAGAAGTTGTAAATGAAAGTGAGCTGTTATGTTTTACTACCATGAAGAAATCATAAGATAATTGTAAAAGGATTCTATTTGTTACGTCATCAACCGCGTACTGCCCGTTAGTAGGATCTGAGGTTTTCAAACTGTTATTGTTCACATATTGATTATAGCCGATTGTTATGTTAGGAAAATTCGTTCGCGGGAAGATAGAAACTGATGCGCTGAGAGTTTGATATGTAGTTGTAGCAATTTTAGTCTTTTGAAGATTGTCTTGTAAACTTTCGTAGCCGAATGATACGAATAATTTATTATCGAACATTCTGAATCTGTCAACCAGGTTTAATCCTTTTACATCGGTTCTTAAAAATGATTGACCGAATGATTGATATTCGTTGCCGCGATAGATATACGAAGCACGAAGTGAATTATTAAAATAGTTGAGTGCTAAAGCTGCTTCTGCCGCCAGAGAAGAAAGCTCCTGAGGATTCCACGGACCTATATACTGATTGACAGTAATAAATTTACCAATGATATCGCGAGCTTGTTTTACCTTGCCTGGATCAATATTAAAATTGCCGTTTGGTCCAAATACGGAATCAATTTGTGCGTCCGTTAAATTTCCGCTTGAAATATCTTTGTTATAAACATCTACTGCTGCTTGAGATGTAAATAAAATATTCTGGTTATCAAACGCGAACATCAAGTCGGTGCCAATCACAATATTTTCTTGAGGACGAGCGCCAAATTCTATTGAATTTTTATCGTCCTTAGAATGTAGGTAGGTTAGACCAAATTGGAAATTTTCTCCGCTGCCAAATGAAGGACGTACCGCTAAAATTTTTCTGTTATAAGTACCAAGAGTTACCTTGCCAAAAGAAAAACCATTGTATTTACTACTATTGATTGGAATGATATCATTTCCTAAAGGGGCATTGCTGGCAGTAAATTTCTCTATCAAAGTTCCTTCAACCTCACGCGCTGTTTCTCCCGAAGCTACTTGTAAATTTATAAACCCCAAATTCACTGCGCCGGTAAAACCGCGTACACGTTTACCGTCCATTATTAAATTTGGAAAGCGCGGGAATGCATCTCCTACTTTCAAATCGAGCCAATCTCCGCCTTGAATTGATGCCGAATATCTGTTGTAGGGCTGCAAATAACTTTTTTCTTCTGAAGTTAGATAAGCATAACCATTAATCTTCCATTGATCTATAGAACCGTTAAACTCTGCAGAGATATTATTACGCCAAACTGATTCAGACCCAAAATTTTCACTCCGCGATTCACCCATAGCATAACCATTGTATTTCCATCGCGAACTTACAGCCATAGCAACTTCTGCAGTAACTGTTTCAAAACTTCTGGAGATAGAGTGATATAAATTTCCTTCTTTATCAAAAACCTCTACCTTCAGCAATTTGGAACCCGGACTAACTTTACTACCAAGATTTTCACCGCTAAGAATAATTAAATCCCCGGCAATTAATTCGCTCGATGAAACATCTACATTGTTTAAGAAAATTTTAGTTTTTTTAATATCAACAATGTCCGGTGCCTTAATGAATGAAATTGATATCAATAATTCTTTTTCAGACATCATTTCACCATCATCGGGACTTAGAATTATAATTTCTTTATCCTTCTGGGAAAATGCGGAAACAGGTATTTGTAATGGATTAACTCCTTTTTCTATATCTAAAGGATATGTCTGAGATGAACCGTCTTTGGTTCTTATTACCAAATAATATTCGATATATGGCGGTTGTATTACATCCGCAGGTAAGGTTACCGATGCTGTATTACCGGCAATAAGCATCTCTGATTTTTTATATTCGTTTTGACCGAATGATTTGTATGCAATGCTGATATCGGAAATATTTTCTGAAGTAAAAAGTTCTGCCGAAATTGAAAGCGGAGTCTTCTCTTTTGCGTCGCCAAACTTTACTGATGATACTATGTTGCTGATCTGTCCGGATGTTTTTCCATTTAGAAGAAAAATTAAAAACAGACCGAAAATAAAAACTTCTTTAATAATTATTTTTTTTCTATTCATTTTATTCCTCAAACAGTTTAAGGAACGCTATAAAAATATTTATTTATTTTCTGACGAGTAGTATTCTATTTCAATATCACCGAGTTTGGTCTTAATCTTTACTTTTTTCGTGTTTGTGTTTTTGATTGAGTTATTCTTGTTTTTATCTTCCTGAGATTGCGGTGTAATGCTAATATTTCCCGAATTATCGATTCTTGCAGTGTTTCCTTCTGTAAGTGATCCGCTTTTTTTATCACCTTTCAAAGATTGAAAATCAAGTTTACCTCTATCTAATCTTATAACTGTAGAATTATTATCATCAACTTCAAGAGAACCTTCAGTGCCGCGTATTGAAGCAACTGCAGTTGGAGTTGTGAATTTGAATTCTTCATCTTCTTGTTTGTTCACTTCAAAACCAATAGTACCTTTGGTAAGGACAGTATTTTTATCATCAAGTTTTTTATTACCGGACTTTCCGTAAACATTGAGTATTGCATTTTCTCTAACGCGTAAGAGTCCGGATCCATCTATAAATAGAATAAGTGCTAGTGATTTTGCACCCGTCTTAACTTGCTCGCCGTCATTTAACGGCAGTCCGGTTTTAGCATTATCCCAATCGCTTTGCCCAGCTTTTTTATAAGTAACATCTTTCACAATTTTCTTCACCAGAGCAATTTGAGTATCAGCTTGAGGTGTTGATTTCTTGCCGGAGTTAAAACCCAGCAGTAATGGAATAATAAAAATGATGAGTAAACTTTTCGCTTTCATAGTTTTACCAACCTTTTATTTAGCAGTAAAGTTTATGGATATAACAGATTCTTTATGCGATTCTAAAAATGTAAGTATCTGTAAAAAATCAGCTAGAGTGATTGTGTGATTATTTTCATCAGTGATTTGAATTTGATCAATAGAAATATTTCCGCTCGATAACCTGGCTACAAATTCTTGATTGACCTGACTTGAAATTAAATTTGCCAGACGAATTAAATCGGGATTAATGTTTGCAGCTTCAGATTGATTATTACCGGATTTATTTAATAGGAAAGTGACAGGAGAACTTTTTAACAAAGTGCCGCCGCCGGGTCCGGATATATATGCGCTTACAGAAAGAACTACACGTTGACCGCCTACCCATTGACGATCTAGAATAGTACTGAGATTAACAACATTGGCAACTCCAACATTTTTATCCTTGATCAACGGGTCGCCGCCGTTCAAAGCATTTTCTAAACTGGAAGAACCTTGGGGCACTATGTTAGCGCGAACAATATAACTTGTTGCACCCGCAACAGGAGTCCATTGCGCTTGAACATTACCAATATCGCATGAACTTCCATCTTGAGGTGCAATGATAGAAATTGTTTGAGCAGGATTTAGAAAATCGAATTTTTCATAATTATCACTCAAAAAATTTCCGCGGTCATCGAATAACTGCAATGTTATTCCTATAACACCGGTGGGTTTTCCTCTTTTTGCTAATTCTTCGGCAAGAGTTTTATCGCCATTTATTGATTCTAATTGAATATCAGTGTTACCAACATCGGCATTTGTAAAGCTCCGTGCTCTGAATACTTTGGTCTTGAAATTAAATATTTCGCGGAAACTACTGCTCAAGTCCATTTTCCATTCTACCTTTCCCTGAACAACAACATTTTTACCTTCAGGGATAATAGTTACCTGAAAAATTCTTGGCTGACCGCTAAGATCATTGGAGATTAAAAATGCGCCTAAATCAACTGTGCTCAGATCCTGGAAAACATTTAATTTGATTTGCGGCGTCTGTGCTCTTAATAATAAGGAAGTGTTTAAAAGAAATAGAATTGTGAAAAAAATGTTTTTCCTTCTCATATATTTACTCCCATAAAATCAACTTATTGTAAAACAAAAGTTCTTTACCCCGTAAATAAAGTAGTTATTTCTTTTAACTAACTCAAGAAATGATTTTAAGCAAGAAATGAATTGTGATATAGCTTAAAATGAGAGGTCATCTCAAAAGTATTTTTCAAGTCACACTGAGCGGAGTCGAAGTATGATTAGAGCATGTAAGTCCATTTCTCGACCCGCCCGTCAAAGCAATGTTGTCAACTTAGAGAGAGAAAGAAAAAAGAGGATAAAAAAAATAGAACACGGATTACACAGATGACACTGATAATCGCGGATTCTATCCGTGCAAATCCGTTTACCCCATGGAATAACATTTTACCTTTTGTAATAAATTTAATTATCAATTTATTCCACGGGGTGAATCCGTGTCATCCGCGTTCCATTGCGCGTTAAGTTGACAGCATTGCCCGTCAAAGCCGGGTAAGCTCGAAATGACTTTAGATCCTTTTGAGACGACCTCTCTTTTTTTTCAATTTACTTTTTCGTTCTTATCACCACTTATAAAGCCAAATTGAGGAGATGGCTGATTATCAATTTTAATTTCACCAAAGCGGGATTCGAATTTATCAATGTTATCTTTCAATGCTCGCATTAACATTTTTGCATGCTGCGGAGTTGTGATGATACGGGATAAAACCCGTGCTTTAGGTACACCGGGAACTACACGTGTGAAATCAATTACAAACTCAGCAGGCGAGTGTGTTATGATAGCAAGATTAGAGTAAATACCCTCAGCTTCTTTTTCGCCAAGCTCAATATTTATTTGCTGCGCATTTTGATCATTATTCTGGTTCATTTTATCACCTTTGATGTTCATAAAAAACCCACAATCCTGCATTAGCGTGACTGTGGGCTCACGTTCAAATAGAATTAATATTATTTGAATTGTTCGGCTTTCTTAAATGCTTCTTCCGCTTCTTTTTTCATTCCAAGATTAGCATAAACTTGTGCTAAACTCGTCCATACTCTTCCTTCGCTTGGTTTAATTTCCAAATATTTTTGGAGATAAGGAATAGTTGCTTTAAATTTTTCCAGGTACGATTTATCGTTATTTTCTTTTTTAAGTGCTGCTTCTCTGAGATCATTACCCCAACTGATGTATGTAGCGGCTAAATTATAATTGGCGTCTAAATTTTCAGGATCCATTTTAACAACTTCTTCAAGGACTTTTGTTGCTTCTTCATATTTTTTAGATTTCAGAAGAACAACACCATAAGCGTATTTTATCTCTATATTAGTTGGACTTTTTTCTGATAAAGTTTTAAATGATTCCATGGCAACATCCAACTTGTCGGATGAGTAATAAGCATTTCCGAGCTGGAGAAGTATCTCGGCATCTGAAGGAAATTTTTCTCTTCCTTTTTCCAATACAGAAACCGCTTTGTTGTACCATTCAAATGCCTTCACACTATCAGCAGCATTTTTTGATGTGTAGTATGAATCCATTAAGTTCGCACCCTTCAGCAAATAAATCTGTCCCAATCTTGAGAACGCAAATGCAGGTTTGCCCATCGAAACTAGTTTTTCCAGTATAGGAATTGACTCATCAGTCTTTCCCATATTCAAGTAGGAAGCGGCAACATTTTCATAACCAATTGAAGAATCCGGTTCGCACGCAATCGAGTTATTGAATTGTTCGATCGCATTTGCAAAAAACATTTTCATGCTGTCCGGTTTGGTAGTCTTAACAGCATTATTGAAGAATCCAACACCTTTGTTAAAGCTGGTCTGCCAGGTATATTTCTTGTAGTCAATAATTTGCGGTTCGAACTTTTTGCTGATGGCAAGAGATTTGTCGAATGCTTTCAACATTTCTGTAATGTTTCCCTCTTCACTGTAAACGCCGCCTAATAAGAACCATCCTTCATCACTTTTAGGGTTCTTTTCAACTTCTTTCAACAAGGTTTCTTTAGCTTTTGCATATTGTCTTTGTTGGAGATACATCTTTGCGCCGGTTAATTCGGCAGAAGCGCACTCGAATGCTGTAAATCCTAGAACCATACTTAAAATACTCAAACCAATAAGTACTTTTTTCATTTATTCTCCTGTGTATTTAAATAAAAATTGCATTTTTTCTGTGCGAAAAATAACCATTTTAAGAAGGCGAAGTCAAGCCGAATATTGGGGTTCATTTATTCACAGCGTCAATTACAAGAATATTAATTCTGGATGAATAATAATAAACAACAGATAGATTTATTGATTTTCGGAATGCAAAAGGATAATTTTGATAAAAAGGAAATGAAATGAAGACAGAAGAAATAATCCGCGGAGTACCAAAAGTACTCCTTCATGACCATCTTGATGGAGGATTAAGAACTCAAACCATAATTGATCTTGCCAAAGATTTAAAGTATACAAAGCTGCCAACATCTGATGCAGGTGAACTTGGCGCATGGTTTTATCGCGGCGCTAACAAAGGTAATTTAGTTGAATACCTTCAAGGTTTTGAACATACTTGCGCAGTTATGCAGACAAAAGAGGGACTAACACGCATAGCATATGAGATGATGGAAGACATGTATAAAGACGGCGTTTGTTATGTTGAAACACGTTTTGCCCCGGTCTTTCATACAGAAAAAGGTCTATGGTATGAGGATATCATCACCGCTGTACTGGAAGGACTAGAAAAAGGGAAAAATGATTTTGGAGTTGGCTACGGCTTAATTCTTTGCGGTATGCGCAACATGAAGAACACATTAGAGATGGCTGAGTTGGCGGTTAATTTTAGAAGGAACGGTGTTGTTGGTTTTGATCTTGCCGGTGAAGAAGGCGGTTATCCTCCCAAGAAACACCTTGATGCATTCCAGTTTATCAAACGGGAAAATTTCAATATTACAATTCATGCCGGAGAAGCTTTTGGTAAAGAATCAATATGGCAAGCAATTCAGATTTGCGGCGCTCATCGTATTGGTCACGCAACTCGTTTGATAGAAGATATGGTTTTCGATCCGCAAGGAGAGATAATTGCTCTCGGCCAACTTGCTCAATACATATTAGACACTCGCCTCCCTCTTGAAATCAACTTATTGAGCAATGTTCACACTGGTGCAATTGATAAATTAGAAAATCATCCTTTTATAAAATTGTATAAAGAAAAATTCAGAGTATTCCTTAATACAGATGACCGTTTGATGAGCGATACAACGCTTACTAAAGAATATTCTATTGCAAGCGAAATGTTTGGATTGACTTTGGATGATGTTGAGAAACTTAATATAAATGCAATGAAATCTTCCTTCATTCCGTACAAAGAAAGATTACCATACATTTATAACGTAATCAAACCCGGTTATCAAAAGATGCGGGAAAAACTTCTTTCACTAAAAGTATAATCTATTTCCAGAAGGTTAATTCCAATATGGCAAAACCACTCTTCAAAAATTATGCATACACTCTTGATAAGAATGAGAGAAAAATTCTTACAACTTTCTGTAAGACAATGCTTAAACAAATGGCGGCTGATGAACGGTTCTTTGCAGATATAAAATCGTTCAATTCTGTAATTGATAAACTCAACGAAGGCAATGACGAAATAAAATTCACTAAAGACGAAAAAACAAAATTAGTCTTCCGGTTGAAAGAAAATGTTGACCATATGAAAAAGCAAGCCGCAAAAGGATTCTTTCTTAAACGCTGGTTTTATAAATCCGCTTATTCTCAGTACGACAATCTTTTACAAAAACATTTCATTGATTAAAATGGAAACAATGGAAAAAATTATCAAAGCTCCGACCGGCACAAAAATAAGTTGTAAAGGTTGGATTCAAGAAGCGGCAATGAGAATGCTGATGAACAATCTTGATCCTGATGTTGCCGAGAGACCGGAAGACTTAATTGTCTACGGCGGATCGGGCAAAGCCGCAAGAAATTGGGAATCGTATAATGCAATTATTTCTTCTCTCAAAAATTTAGAGAATGATGAAACTCTTGTAGTGCAATCGGGCAAACCGGTTGCAATTTTTAGAACACACGAAAACGCACCTCGCGTAATTATTTCCAATGCAATGCTTGTTCCGGATTGGGCAACATGGGATGAATTCCGCCGTCTTGATGCATTGGGTTTAACAATGTATGGACAAATGACAGCCGGAAGCTGGATATATATCGGCACACAGGGAATCTTGCAAGGCACGTACGAGACATTTGCAGAATGCGCGCGTCAGCATTTCAACGGAACTCTCAACGGAAGATTTTTACTTACAGCAGGTCTCGGCGGAATGGGCGGAGCTCAACCACTGGCTGCAACTATGAATGGCGCAGCTTTTCTTGGAATTGACGTTGACCGCACACGTATTCAAAAAAGAATTGATACTGGTTATCTTGATGTTATGACCGAAGATTTAGATGAAGCACTTAAACTCGTTCTTGATGCACAAAAAAATAAAAAAGCCCTCTCTGTTGGATTGATCGGCAATGCGGGTGAAATTCTTCCAAAAATTTTAGAAAGAAAAATCACTCCGGATATTATTACAGATCAAACCTCAGCACACGATACACTTAACGGTTACGTTCCAATGGGAATGAGTTTTGAAGAAGCATTAGATCTTCGCAAAAGTGAACCTAAAAAATATATCTCGCTATCAAAGAAAACTATTGTAGAACATGTGAAAGCAATGTTGGAATTTCAAGCGCGCGGTTCAATTGCTTTCGACTACGGAAATAATATACGCGGCGAGGCAAAAGAGAACGGTTTACAAAACGCATTTGATATTCCCGGTTTTGTTCCCGAATATATACGCCCTCTCTTCTGTGACGGCAAAGGTCCTTTTAGATGGGCGGCTTTAAGCGGCGATCCAAAAGATATTTTTGAAACCGATAAAGCTGTGATGGAAACATTCCCTGAGAATAAAGCACTTATAAGATGGATTGAACTCGCACAGAAGAAAGTACACTTTCAAGGATTGCCCGCTCGAATCTGCTGGCTCGGTTACGGCGAGCGTGCAAAGATGGGAAAGATTTTTAATCGCCTGGTTGCGGAAGGAAAAGTTAGCGCACCGATTGTGATTGGCAGAGATCATCTTGATTGTGGATCAGTCGCATCACCGAACCGCGAAACGGAAGTAATGAAAGACGGCAGCGATGCAATTGCAGATTGGCCGATACTTAATGCTTTGTTGAATGTCATCGGCGGTGCAAGCTGGGTTTCTGTTCATCACGGCGGCGGTGTCGGTATCGGCAAATCAATTCACGCCGGAATGGTTGTGGTTGCTGACGGAACTAAAGAAGCTGAAACGCGGCTAGAAAGAGTATTAACATACGATCCAGGAATGGGAATTGCCAGACACGCAGATGCGGGTTACGAACGGGCAATTGATAATGCAAAAAAATTCTCTGTAAAAATTCCAATGATAAAATAACTCCAAAAGAGATCCAAATATATATTCTACAGTAATTGAAATGTAACAAACATCTTTATATATAAACCCCACGCTTTAGCGTGGGGTGATAAATACAAAAAACATACGGGCTTTAGCCCAGCATTAAAAAGTATTATGTCACATGTTAAAATATGGATTCATGCGGTTTGGGGTACAAAGAACCATGAACGCATTTTAACAAAAGAAGTAAGACAACAACTTTTTTCGCATATACAAAAGAACGCAAAAGAGAAGCAGATTTATATCGATTCTATTAATGGAGGCTTAGATCACGTCCACTGCCTGTTGGCTTTAAATGCAGATATGACAATTGCAAAGGCAATACAACTAATAAAAGGAGAAGCAGCGTATTGGACAAATAAAAACTCGCTACTAAAACCAAAGTTAGAATGGGCGGATGAATACTATGCGGTTTCTGTAAGTGAATCGATGCTCAATAAAGTACGAGATTACATTAAAAATCAAGAAGAACATCACAAAAAAATTACATTCAAAAGTGAGTATGAAGAATTTATAACAAAGTTCGGGTTTGATCATCATGGCTAAAGCCCTAATCCATCTGTGCTGTAACCCCACGATAAATCGTGGGGTTAATTTATAAAGTAGCATTATTTTGGTGTATATAAAATCAAGGAGTTCTAAAATGAAAGTATTAGTAGCAGACAGTTTTCCTGAGAATCATATGCAGACATTAACTGATAACGGATTCGAAGTAATCTATGAGCCAAAGTTAGGAGAGAATGATATTCCTAACGCAGTTAAAGATGCTGATTTTATAGTCGTCCGGTCCACCAACGTTAATTCCGCCGCCATCAATGCCGGCACAAATTTAAAAATAATTATTAGAGCCGGCTCCGGTTACAACAATATTGATGTCGCAGCCGCTTCCGCAAAAGGTGTATCGGTTGCAAATACACCGGGTAAGAATTCCATAGCAGTAGCAGAACTTGCGATGGGATTTATTATTGCGCTCGATAGAAAAATTCCCGACAACGTTAAGGACTTTAATAACAGCGTTTGGAATAAAGCTAAATATTCCAAAGCCGAGGGTCTTTTCGGAAAAACTCTTGGAATAATTGGTGTTGGAAATATCGGTAAAGAAATTGCCAAACGTGCTCAAGCTTTTGGAATGAAAGTAATCGGCTATGATGTTGTAAAATCTGAAGGACTTGGAATTGAATACATTGACGATGTTGAAAAATTAATTTCAATGGCGGATGTAATAACTCTGCACGTTCCGGCAAATCCGCAAACTAAAGGAATGTTCAACGAAAAATTATTCGGATTGATGAAGAAAGGCGCAATACTGATCAATACTTCACGTGCTGATGTGATTGACGAAGACGCACTTATCAAAGCTGTAAATGAAAAAGGAATCTTCGCCGGAGTGGATGTATTCAAAGGTGAACCGGAAGGTAAAGACGGAGCTGTTACTTCAAAGCTTCAAAACATTGACGGAATTTATGTTACTCATCATATCGGCGCTTCAACAGAACAAGCACAAGATGCTGTCGCGGAAGAAACTATCAAGATTATTTTGGAATATAAAAACAGAGGAAAAGTTTTGCACTGTGTAAATAAGAAATGAATCCCACTATTGACTATATCTATTTCTCAGCGCAACTTGGATAAGATTTAATAGAACGCGGATGACGCGGATTCACCCCGTGGAATAAATTAAGAATCAAATCGTTTTCAAAAACACAAATGCTATTCCACGGGGTAAACGGATTTTCGCGGATTTAATCTGTGTAAATCAGTCTAATCAGTGTTATCCGTGTGCTATTTCCTTCCAAAATATTTTAACTCACCACTAATATGAGAACATTGGTATGAAAGTGAATGTTTATATAAACTTCACATCAAACATGTCGTCAATAATTCCATGGAAGAATACAAGCTTAATCAACTCGTTCACAGCGTTCACTTCATTGTCCGTCATATCAAAATAAAGCGAACCAATATTCTGAGTGATGAAAGATTTTGCTTCCTCTCCTAAATCAAGATTGTCAATAATTTTTTCAATCTGATCTTCAATTATTGAATCAACAGCATTAACTGATTCATTGAATTTTTGAAGCGCTTCTCTATCGGGAGATGCAAAAACATAGTTCACATATGGGAATTCAATTAGTTCTGAAGCTTCATCTGCCAGACTTAATGCATTTTGAAAATCCCATGAGGTAAAATTTTCATCGCCAACTACAAGAAAATCTTTCCCTTTCTCAGCGCTCTTGCCGGGATCGAGAGCAATTTCAAGATTGGCAGAATATCTTTCCGAAAAGAGAATTTTAGTTAGAAGAATTTCATTTAATGAAACGTCTCCTCTGAGGTAAATCTTTTCAATCTTCTTCTCCCCTTCAACAAAATGGAAATACGAGTTTGATAATGCGCCGTCGAATGCAAGAGCAAGTTTGTTCGACACAAATAAATTGCGGTGATTTATCAGATCGAGAGTTGGAATTAAAGCAATTGCGGAAGTATTATATTCCAAATCTTTCGTTATGAGTGATGATTCTTTATGTGATAATTTTAATTTGTCATTTTTCAACAACTCCGTAGAAAGAATAGAAGTAAAAATATTTTTCGGCAAAATCAGTTTCATTAAGTCTCTCAATCATTTAAAATAAAAAACCCCCGGCTTTATCGGCAATGCTGTCAGGTTAAGGAAAGTTGAAAAAGTATAGCAAAAAAAATGGCACGCAGATTTAATCCGCGAAGATCAGCACAATCTGCGTCATCAGCGTTCTATCAAAGGTTAACTTGACAGCATTGGGCTTCATCTGGGGTTCAGAAATATGAATAAAATTTACTTCTGGTTTTTATCTTTGATACGAGCAGCTTTACCGGAGAGTTCCCTCAAGTAGAAAAGTTTTGCTCTTCTAACTTTACCTTCGCGAACCATCTCTACTTTAGCAAGTTTAGGTGAGTTGTAAGAAAATATTCTCTCAACACCAACACCGCTTGCAATTTTGCGGACAGTGAAAGTTTTATTCAATCCGGCGCCTCTGATACTTATAACATCGCCTTCAAACGGCTGGATTCTTTCTTTATCACCCTCAATAACTCTAACATGCACACGAATATGATCTCCGGTTTTAAACGCCGGGAAATCCGTACGCAGTTGCTCTTTTGTTAGTTCATTTAATTTGTCCATTACTAATTACTCCATGCTATTTATTTTTTTCCATTTTTCAGTTAAAACTTTTGATTGAGCTTTTTTCCACTCTTTTATTTTTTTTTCATGACCGGATAATAAAACTTCCGGCACGGTCATTTCTTTATATTCAGCTGGACGTGTGTAATAAGGCGCCTCAATAAAATCACCATCCATCAGAGAATCATTCAAAGCCGACTCACTATCATTCAACACTCCCGGTATTAGCCGCACCACTGAATCAATTATTGCGAGGGCAACAATTTCTCCGCCGGTTAAAACATAATGCCCAATCGAGATTTCGTCTGTTGCAAATTTTTGACGGACTCTGTCATCAACGCCTTTGTAATGCCCGGCTATAATCATCAAATTCTCAACGAGTGAAAAATTGTTTGCCATCTTTTGATCGTAAATTTTTCCTCCCGGAGTAGGAAAAATTATATGGTCGTATTTTCGTTCGATAAGAAGTTTTTCAATACATTCAAAGAACGGTTCCGGTTTAAGAAGCATTCCGGGTCCGCCGCCAAACGGCTTATCATCAATCTGTTTATGTTTATCGTAAGCATAATCACGTAAATTATGCACAACAATTTCAACTTTATTTCGTTCTTGGGCTCTCTTCAGTATGCTTGTATTAAGCGGACTTGTAAGAGAGTCTGGAACAGCAGAGATAATATCAATTCTCATCATCGTAGAGCAAATCACAATCAGGCACTAATTCTAATCTCTTCTTAGCCGGGTCAAAGAAAAGTATATAATCTTTAATTGCCGGTATTAAAATTTTTTTATTATCAATCTTTTTGATTACATAAACATCGTTAGCGGGATAAGCTAGGACATCTACTAAAAAACCGAGAAATATTGAATCTCGATAGACTTCACTACCAATTAAATCGTGTACGAAGTAAGTGTCTTTTGAAAGCTTAACAGAATTTTCTCCAGTAACAAAAATTTTCTTCCCGAGAAGGAAATTAACATCCTCGCCGGAATTAAAATTTTTGAACTTGAGTGCAATTCTGCCGCCAACTTCCATAACATTTTCAACAAAGAACTCTTTCTTCGAGCCGAACAGTTCTAAAAAAACAGAATTCAGCTTAAAAAATCTTTCTGAGAAATCAGAGAATGAATCAATCAAAACAAAACCGTTTGAACCATGAACTGCTTTAATTTCCGCAATAAGAAATAATTCATCCACAGTTAAATTGATTAATCCAATATTTTTAAGATAGCGCGCTTACCATCTTTTGCAGCAATTGCCGTAAGCAAGGTTCTCATTGCTTGAGCGGTTTTACCTTGTTTGCCGATAACTTTACCTACATCATCTGCGCCGACTTTGAGCGAAAGTTCAACAGTTTTTTCGTCGGGTGTGGTTTCTTCCAGAACAACACTATCTGGAGAGTCAACAAGGTGTTTCGCAATAAATTCAATAAATTCCTTCATGAGACTACCTTTACATTAAGTGATCGTCAGAGTACGTAATTAGTGCAAGCCATTCCGTAAGGAATTAGTCTATCTCGGAAGCAGTACTCTATACTTCCGCTTCGCTATCAGTTTTATCTTGCTTTTCAGCTGATGCTTTCTTTGCTTTAGCTTTTTCTGATTTCTTTTTTGATGCTGCCGCTAAATTCGCTTCGTTTAGCTTTTTCCATTCATCCATTTTTAATGTAATCTGTTCTTCGCTTAAACCTTGCTTCATCAATTCCCGTTTTAGAATTATACCTTGATGAGATAAAAGATTTTTTACGGTGTCTGTAGGTTGAGCGCCAACACCTAACCAATAGATTGCCCGGGCTTCTTTAATATCTACAGTTGCCGGATCAGTCTTGGGATTATACAGACCAATAGCTTCTATAAATTTACCATCTCTTGGTGAACGTGCATCAGCCGCAACTACTTTATAGACCGGCTGTTTTTTCTTTCCCATTCTTCTCAGTCTTAACTTAACTGCCAATTTGTTACTCCTTATTGATTTTATAAACTAATTATATCTCATGTTTTTTGGTAATGAAAATTTCCCACTGTTCTTATTCATCATTTTCATCATCTGCTGCATTTGTTCATACTGCTTAATCAATCTATTTACATCTTGAACAGTGTTTCCACTTCCTCTTGCAATTCTTTTTCTTCTGCTTCCGTTCAAAATTTTTGGATTAGTTCTTTCTTTTTTTGTCATAGACTGAATAATTGATTCAACGACAACGAGCTGTTTTTCATCAACATCTGCATTCTTTATTGCCGAACTAATGCCCGGTACCATTCCAAGAAGACTTTTCAATGAACCCATTTTTTTGATCATCTTGATCTGTTTCAAGAAATCATCAAAGTCGAATTTGTTCTCTTTAAATTTCTTCTCAAGATATTCGGCTTCTTTCTCGTCAAATTGAGCTTGAGCTTTTTCAACAAGAGAAATTACATCTCCTTTACCAAGAATCCTAGAAGCCATTCTCTCCGGATAAAAAGATTCTATCGAATCTAATTTCTCACCCAGACTTACAAACTTAACCGGGCGGTCAACAACAGCGCGAATTGAAAGAACACAACCTCCGCGTGAATCTCCATCAAGTTTTGTAAGAACAACACCATCAAATTCAACTTTCTCGTGAAAAGCTTTTGCTGAATTAACAGCATCCTGTCCCGTCATCGAATCTACAACAAATAAAGTTTCGGTTGGATTAACCTTCGCTTTAATTTGTGCGGCTTCATTCATCATATCATCATCAATATGTAAACGCCCCGCCGTATCAATGATGACAGTATTGAGTCCATTTTCCTTCGCATAGTTCAATGACTCTGAAGCTATCTTTACAGGTTCTTTGCTACCATCAATTGTAAAAACCGGAACGTCAATTTGACTTCCCAAAATTTGCAATTGTTTAATAGCAGCAGGTCTGTAAACATCTGCAGCAACTAAAAGAACATTTCTTTTTTTATTTTTTAATGACTTTGCAAGTTTGGCACTGAATGTAGTCTTACCACATCCTTGTAGTCCAATAAGCATAATTACAGTAATACCCGACGGATTCAAACTAAGTTCAGAGCCGCTGCCGCCTAAAAGCAGGGTCAACTCATCATACATTATTTTTGTAATGAGTTGTCCGGGCGTAACGGAATTTAATACTTCTGTACCAAGCGCTTTTTCTTTAACATCGTCAATAAATTTTTTAGCGACTTTGTAATTAACGTCAGCATCTAAAAGAACACGCCGGATATCTCTAAGAGTATCCGAAATATTTGATTCTGTTAATTTACCTTGACCGGTTATTTTTTTTAACGCCCGCTCAAGCTTTTCGGTCAAATCATCGAGCATCTTATACCAACCCTAATGAAAGATAATAAAAACAATATTCATTTCAAACGTAAACAATTTTTTAGGACTCTTTAAGGGCATTCGCTCCGGACACGATTTCTAAAATCTCTTTGGTTATGGATGCCTGGCGAACTTTATTATAAGTTAAATTCAATGAACGAATCAACTCTTTTGCATTTTCTGTTGCCATATCCATCGCAGTCATTCTAGCTCCCAATTCAGCGGCATAAGAATCTAGCAAGGTAGTCCACATTTGAGCATTCAAATGTTTAGGTAAAAGTGCGCCAATGATTCTTGCTTTGTCCGGTTCATAAATGTAGTTAACATCTTGAACCGTTTCTTCTGTCTTCTCTTCAAATGGTTTTATCGGGAATAATTGCTCAACAGTTGTTTTCTGCTGAATGACAGATTTAAATTCATTATACACAACCAAAACTTTGTCAATCTCACCGGAGATATATTTAGCGGTGAGTTCTTTAATCAATCCGGATGCAAATTCAAACTTTAGATGAGAAAAAATTCCAGGGTAGGAACCAACTACATTGTAAGGTCTTTTTGTGAAGTAATCATTACCTTTTTTACCGATACAATACAAAACTAAATTTCCATTATGATTGTAATTCGCAAACTCATCTTTAGCTAATTCTTCTGCTTTACGAATCACATTCATGTTAAAGCCGCCGCACAAACCACGGTCGGAAGTAACAACAATAAGGGCAATTCGTTTTATTTCCCTCTCAACAAAAAGAGGATTGTTAAAATTCTTTTCGATTCTTAACAGATTCTGAAGCATCTCTCCAATTTTTTTAGAGTATGGCTTTGCATTAATAATATTTTCTTGAGCGCGACGTAGTCTTGCAGCTGCAACCATTTTCATTGCCTTGGTGATCTGCTGGGTGCTTTTAACGCCTTTGATTCTTCCTTTTATGTCGCGGAGTGTTGCCATCTAAAATTTAGCTCTTCTTAAACTTTTCAATAAATTCTTCAACTGTTTTTTTTACAAGTTGAATTGTATCATCCTTCATTTCTTTTGTTTGACGGATGTTCTCTAAAATTTGAGGATACTTCAACTCCACATATTCTTGAAATTCTTTTTCAAATCTTTTTACATCTTTGATTTCAATTGATTCAAAATAATTATTTGTGCCGATGAACACGCTTAGAACTTGTTTTTCAACAGGAGAAGGAGCGTATTGACCTTGCTTTAACAACTCGACAAGCCGGGCACCTTTTCCAAGAGTTCTTAATGTTGATTTATCAAGATCAGAACCGAATTTTGCAAAAGCTTCAAGTTCGCGGTACTGGGCAAGATCTAATTTCAAAGAACCGGCAACTTTTTTCATTCCTTTAATTTGAGCATTGCCGCCAACACGGGATACCGAAATTCCTACGTTAATAGCAGGACGAACACCTGCATTAAATAAATTTGGTTCGAGATAAATTTGTCCGTCTGTAATCGAGATAACGTTTGTTGGAATATAAGCGGAGACGTCACCCTGTTGTGTCTCAATAATTGGTAAAGCTGTCAGACTTCCGCCGCCAAGATTATCACTTAATTTAGATGCACGTTCCAATAATCGTGAGTGTAAATAAAAAACATCGCCCGGATAAGCTTCGCGTCCAGGAGGTCTTTTCAATAACAAAGAAAGTTCACGGTAAGCAACGGCTTGTTTAGAAAGATCATCATAAATAACCAATGCATGTCTTCCATTATCTCTGAAATACTCGCCAAGTGTTGCGCCTGAATAAGGTGCTATATACTGCAATGGAGCAGGAGTAGATGCAGCCGCTGCAACCACAGTTGTGTATTCCATTGCGCCGGCTTCTTCAAGTTTTGCAACTACTTGTGCAACGGTGGAATTTTTTTGTCCGATAGCAACGTAAACACAAAACACCGGGTTCACTCCATATTTCTTTGCTTCATCGGTATGTGTATATTTTTGATTTATAATTGCATCAATAGCAACTGCAGTTTTACCGGTCTGGCGGTCGCCAATTATTAATTCACGTTGACCGCGCCCTATGGGAATCATAGCATCAATTGCAGTGATACCTGTTTGTAATGGTTCTTTAACGGGCTGACGCTGAATAACACCCAAAGCTTTCCGTTCAATAGGCATATATTTTTCAAATTGAACCGTGCCTTTTCCATCTAATGGAACACCGAGCGGATCAACAACTCTTCCGAGAAGTTTTTCGCCAACGGGAAAAGAAGCTACTCGATTTGTTCTTTTAACGGTATCGCCCTCTTTGATAAGAGTGCTTTCACCAAACAGAACGCAACCAACGCTGTCTTCTTCTAGATTTAACACCATTCCCATTACATCGTTTGGAAATTCAACAAGCTCGCTCGCCATAACTTTTGACAAACCATAAACGCGTGCAATACCATCGCCAACTTGAAGAACGGTTCCTACTTCGTAGATGTCGGTTTCATTTTCAAATCCGGCAAGCTGTTTTCTTAATATCGCAGAAACTTCATCGGGTCTTACTTCTGCCATTTTATTTTTTCTCCCATAGGTCCGAAGGACTTCTTCGGAGGATCCCAATTTCTCGGGACTAAATTTATCTTTAGTTATTAGAAATATTTATTTCTTCAGAAAATTTTTTGCGCAGTAAACTCAATTGATGTTTTACCGACGCATCATAAACAGTATCTTCTATACGGACAATGAATCCGCCAATCATATTAGGATCGACATGATAATTTGCCGAGATTTTTTTGCTCGTCTTCTTCTCAAGCCCGCCGACCATTTTTTGTTTTAACTGATCATTCAGATCAACTGCAGAAACTACTTTTGCTTTTACCACTCCGTTCTTTTTATCAACTAAAACAAGAAATTCCTTAAATATATCGAAGAGAATATCTTCCCGGTTCTTTTCAACAACAAAATTGATAAAACTCTGAGTTTCACTATTAATTTTATTTTGGAATATTTTTTCCAACAATGATTTTTTAACAGTTGACTTAACAACCGGACTTTTCAACACAGCACGCAGTTCTTTTGATGCATTAAGCGTGTTAAAAAGAAGGTCGGCATCATCAGAAATTTTTTGAAAAATATTCTTCTCTTCGGCAAGAAGCATTAAAGAATTTGCGTAACGGTATGAAATCCGGAAAACACTCATCTTAGTTTTTCATGTCATCTAAATATTTATTCACCAACTTCACTTGCTTATCCTTGTCCAGGGTTTCTCTCAGAATTTTTTCGGCAGCATTGACAGCAATATCCGCAACCTGATCTTTCAGTTTGATGAACGCTTCGCTGTTTTTTCTTTCGATTTCGCTCGTAGCATCTACAATCATTTTTCTTGCTTGAATTTTGCTCTCTTCAAGAATTTGTGTTTTCAATTTTTCAGCAAACTCTCTTCCCTGTTCAATTATTTTTTGCGCATCTTCTTCAGCTTTGGAAAGATTGACTTTATTCTCTGCCAATAATTTTTCAGCATCTTTCTGTGCTTTATCGGCTTTCTCTAAAGAATCTTTAATAAAGTTTTCCCTTTCGCTCAAGGAATTGAGAATTGGCTTCCATGCAATCTTTTTCAAGATTAGCAGAAGTAAGACGAATGTTACCACAGTCCATAATATTACGCCGGGATTAACATCCAGCGGACTGCCGCTTTTTTCACCGCCTTCAGAAAAGACAAGCAGCAACAAATAACTAATTGTATTCATTTCTATTCCTTTTTTCGAAAAAGAATTTTATTGCTCGAGAATTACTTAAGTGCCAAAAGAATACAGATAACGAGCGCGAAAAGAGAAATACCTTCAATAAGAGCTGCGGCAATAATCATTGATGTTCTGATATCGCCTGCAGCCTCAGGTTGACGTCCGCTTGCTTCCATAGCCGAGCTTGCTAATTTACCAATACCAAAAGCACCGCCGATAACTGTTAATGCTGCGCCGAACCCGGCTGCTAAATATGCAAATTCCATTTAATTCCTCCTGTTATATTCTGTTAATTAAAATTAATGTTCTTGATGAACCGCCATCCCGATAAATAGCGAGGATAGCATTGTAAAAATGTATGCTTGAATCAGTGCAACTAAAATTTCAAGAAAAAAGATAAACAATGTAAATGAAACTGAAACGGGTGCTACAAAATATGTATGAAGAATAAATATTAATCCCAAGAGGGATAAAATAACAATATGTCCGGCTGTCATATTTGCAAAAAGACGAACAGCTAAGGCAAATGGTTTGGTAAATAGACCAAGTAACTCAACAGGTATCATAATCGGTAACAACCACAAAGGAATTCCATGCGGAACTAATCCCTTCAAATATCCAAACACTCCATTCTTCATCATTCCGCCAACCTGAATAACAATAAAAGAAATTGTAGCAAGTGTTGCCGTTACTGCAATGTTGCTGGTTGCTGTTGAACCGTACGGAATCAAACCAAGAAAATTACAAGTCAAAATGAAGAAGAATACAGTTAATAAATAAGGTAAAAATATTTCGTAACCTTTGCCGATGGTTGGTTTAACAATCTCGTCACGGACAAAAACAATTAATACTTCTGTTAAGTTAGTTACACCGCGCGGAACAAGAGATTTTTTATACGTCCTGGCGACATAAAGAAACGTAACCACTAAAATTACAAGAGCAAGCCACATGAAGACAACATGTTTTGTAATCGAGATATCTATACCGAACAGATGAATTTCCGGTAGATGGATGACACCAAAAGGAGTGAAGTCAAGTTCTCTAGAATCAAGAACGTGATGCATTATCCAGCCGGTATCCTGTTTCCCCCTCACTTCTAATGCTGTTTTAATGGTATCGGCAACTGTATTAGGATTATAAATCCACATATTCCACGCAAATTTTGTGTTTTATCGTCTTTCTAAACCACGCCTGACGATTGCTATTTCAAAAATTAAAAAGAAAGTATACCAAATAAAGAGTGCAAATATAAACCCAAGAAGGTCAACTTTCAAGAATTTTATGCTTATAAATATCAGGACAAGCATTATCAACAGACGCACTCCCATACCGCCAATTGTGAATAAAAGGAAAGTTTTATTGGATTTTTTGATAGAATAAGCATATGCAGTTGTAAACAGAAGGAAATTGACCGATGTAATAACTATCGCATTAAGAATTGAGTAGCCCAAAAGCGGTATTATTATTTCTAAAAAAATAAGAAAAAGTATAAGAATTGCGGCTGCAAATGAAATTAGAAGAGCTATTCTACTTTTGTTCATCAATTTTTTTCTTCTGATTTAATTGCAGAACAGTATGGATAAAATTATAAATACCGGCAAAACCACCAATGAATGAACAGATCAAAATCATGAGAGGAGTTGAATTAAATTTTGCATCCAACCACCGACCGAGAAAAAACATGAGAATTATAGACGCTGCTAACTGTGTGCCTAATCCAAGATACGGTCCAACATTTCTGAATGACTGACTTATCTTCCCATTGGATTTTTTTTCTATGCTCATTCTTCTTTTGTTTCAGAAGGCACGCCATTGTTCATAGTACTGAACCCTTCAAAGTGAGCGCCTTCTTCTATAATTAAATACTTTGTAATCAAATCACCTTTTAAATAAGCTTTAGATTCCAGCTTAAGTTTTTCTGCCGAATTGATTTTACCCAAAACCTTTCCGCTCATAGTAATGTTTTTAGCTTTTACCTCGCCATTTATCTCGCTAACATCTCCAATGGTTAAATTACCATTTACCGAAATATTCCCTCTGATACTTCCATCAATTCTTACATTACCTTCGCTGTAAAGATTTCCATCAATTTTTACTCCGCTGCTAATGATGCTAACGTCTTCTGCAATTGAATCTCTTTTATGTGACATTTAATACACTCCTACTTTAATAAAATTTTTTGAGGATCAACCGGTTTACCATTCTCCCAAATTTCAAAATGAAGATGAGGTCCGGTTGTATTTTTGCCTGAATCTCCGCTAAGAGCAATTAACTCCCCCTGAGAAACAACATCGCGGGCTTTTTTGAGTAATGATGAACAATGCTGATAAATTGTGATATAATTTTGATCGTGCTGAATTATTATAGTATAACCGGAAGAGATGCTATAATTGGAAAATGTTATCAGTCCACCTGCAGATGCGTAAACAGGAGAGCCCGATTTCACTCCATAGTCAATTCCCATATGTCCCTCAGTCGGCAAAAACTCTTGTGTGATAACACCATTTGCAGGCTCAAGAAAAATTAATGATTTTGATTTTTCGGTAGATTGAAAAATTTTATCCATCAAATCGTTAAATGCAGAAAAAATATCTCCGCCAATTTTGATCTTTTTATTAATGGGTTTACGAAGCGAGTCATACAATGCATCATTACTTTTTACCGAGTCTTTCTTTGCCAGCATCATTGCGTATTTCATTCGTTCGTTAGTAGATGCAATATTCTGAAGCTGGGATGTAAGAGATTCAACACGGTTTTGCAATATCTGAATTTTTTCCCGTTGTGTTTTTAATTCGTTATTATCAATCACAAACAAAAAATCTTTTAATGGTGTTATTGAAAGAATGAATATCAGAACCAGCCATGCTAAAATTGTATATACTCCAAGATAAGCAACCAGACGAATAATACTGTATTTGTATCTTTTGGTTGTGATGATTGGAAGATTAGGCGTTATGTGAAATGAAGAATTCCGAAGATTCTCCAAATTAAACCATTTCATTTATTTTCCTCGATGATATACAAATATATGAATTTACGGGTTCTTTTTCTTAATGGCGGTTCTAAAAATATCAATATCCTCTGCGGTCTTTGTGTTTTCTCTGCGCTCTCTGCGTTAAATATTTCCATTCGATAATTTTTAGAACCGTCCTTAACGATGAGACAATTCTTTGAGTGATGCAATCAAAACTTCCGGAAGAAGTTTCTTTCCGCAGTCAAATGTTTTTATGGGGCATTCCATATGACCATGAATTCCGCATGGCTTACATTCTAATCCATCTAATGAGATGGATCTACTTTTTTGATTATAAGGATAGAAACCGAATTCCGGGACAGTTGAACAATAAATTGTTAGGGTCGGAATGTCTGCTATCATACCGAGATGAGTCGGTGCGCTATCGTTTGAAATTAGGAACGAACATTTTTTCAGCAATGCAATAGATTCTATCACACTTAATTTACCGGCAAATGATTCAACACCGGTATTAAATTTATGAGCCATATTAGAACAAAGTTTTTCATCATCAACACCGCCGATAAGAATAACATAATAATTTTGATTGACTAAAAAATTAATTGCTTCTATGAAATATTCTTGTGGATAGATTTTAGTTGACCAGACAGATCCCGGAGCTACAGCAACAACATCTTTGTTTCTGAGATTCTCAATTAATTTGTTAATTTTTATTTCAACAGTACTATTAATACTAACAACCGGTAGAACTTTCCAATTTTCACCGGATGTATCGTAGCCAATCAAATCAAGGTTGCGGGCAACCTCATGCTTAGCGGAATAGTATTTTATTTTTGTCTTGTAAAAAAAACTGCAGCTTGCAATGTCAAATGCCGCACTATTTTTAACACCTGAAAGTAAGACGAGCAGCGAAGATCTAAACGATCTATGCGGAGAATACACACGAGTAAATTTTTGTTCATTAATTTGTTTTATGATTCTGAGATAATTCCAAAAGGATTTTTGTTTACCCCGTTTATCATAAACAATCACTCCGTCAATATAAGGAGAGTTTTCGAACAACTCTTTTGTAGAAGGGATGCAAAGCACTTTTAGTATTGAAGCGGGAAATTTTTCTTTTAATTTTTGAATCATGGGCAGAATTAATACTGAGTCGCCAAGAAAAGCCGTTTGAATGATCAGAATTTTTTCTTGCACTAATATTTCCAAATTTTGTGCATCCAAAAATATTGGTCCGGATTTTTTCTAATATGTTTTTCTAAAAAAGTAATATACCGCTGAGTCAGCACTCTAATTTTTTCTTCGTTTTCTTCAGGAAGATTATCACAGTTCAACTCTTCCAGATGCATTTTATATGTATAATCTTTTTGACGCTCAAATGCAGTCATAATAACCGGGCAATTTGTTTTAATAGCAATGCTGGCTGCACCTGTATAAAGAGCGGTGGATTTACCAAAAAAATTGAAACGCGGTCCCTCGTAATGACCTCTCTGATCTCCTGCAATTCCAATTATTCCACCGCTCTTTATGGTTTCATATATTTTTCTGATAGAGATCCCGGAAAGAATAATTTTATTTCCGAACTTGGCTCTGGCACGCATAACATAATCTGAGACACGGGGGTTACTCTGCGGCTGTGCTAATAAACTTATTTCTCTGCCAAACTTTAGAGAAAGAGAGGACATACAAAATTCCCAGCCGCCAAAATGACCTGTTAGAATGATTGCGGCTTTATTTGTACCAATTATTTTTTGAATGGCTTCAAGGTTATCTATTACGATAGATGATTGAACTTCTTCTTCTTTTGCCGATGGCAGATACATCAGTTCAAAAAAAGTGATCAGAATATTCTGATATGTTTGAAGTGCCAGCTTTCTAATTTCCGAATTGGACTTTTGCGGCAGTGCGGTTTTTAAATTACTTACTACAACATTTTTTCTTACGGGTATTAGATAATAAAGAAGATAAGCAAGATATTTTGTGCTTCGTCTTGTTCTGTTTAATCCAATTACTCTAAATAAATTAGCAAAAGAATTGAAAATGAAAAATTCAATTTTATGTTTTGTTTGCATCAGTAATTATTGAGTGCTTATTCTTCTCATCCAATTCTCATCATGCAATTCATCACGTTTAGTGGAATGAAGCAATTCATAATTTCCAAATCCAGTTACGTCTCCAAAATAAAAACTGACACCGCCTTCTATTTGATTGTAAAACCAGACTTCGTAAGGTTTCAAATTTGGTTCACTCGGAAAATAGTCTTTTTGATCGGGTTCACCATAAAGAAGAACTATTCTTCCTCGGTCGGTTAAGTAACCTTCTTTGTTCATCCTTGTAAAATTTTTATTTGCATAGGCAACTCTCTTCTCATATTCTTCCTTAAATTCATTTTGTGGAGTTGCCGGATTATCATCTCTAATTTTCCAGAAATTAAAAAGGAATTCCCTCTTCGCATTCAGAGAATCGAGTTTCTTGAATTGGTCTATCTCTTTTTGAGTTGCGATATACTTTGCATGAGAAAAATTTTTGTTGCATTCATCAATATTATATAGTCCGAATTCACTGCTTATTACTCCAGTATTTAAATATGCCGTTTTGTTTGTATCCACAATATTAGGATTGTATAGATAGAATCGCTTTGTAGAAACAAATGCTTGCTTGGTTATTGGATCAACTAAACTTAACTCAAAGTAATATGAATCCGTTGGATACTTAGATAAGTTGACTACGCCATATTCTACGACTGCTTCCTTTTGCTGCTTGATTGTCTTCGTACTTTTATAAAGTGATTGACCCGAACTATTATAAAGCATTTTTTGAAATGAGAAACTTGCTTTGTCATCCGGTAAAAGTAAGTTGTACAATTCTGTGTAGAAAAACATTGCCGGAGAAAGATGTGAATAAACCATTGTTGGATTCGGAATTATCTCCAGAGAATTTTTATAGAAGAGAGATTTCTGATCTGCATCATCTTTTTTAATATGCCGGGCAAGTTCAATATCACTTATTGAAAATTTATCTTTTTTAATTGGCTGAATAACAACGTTTTCATTAATTGTTTTTTTCAAGTTCGGATTTTTAGTGTCGTGAACTGTGAACAAAAGTGAATATTTTCCTTCCGGTACAACAAATCCCATAACATCATTAATGGTTTCGTTCTCTTTTTCAGTAGTGCTTACAATCCCTTGAATTTTCCAATCCTTGTTTATTGAATATTCATTCGTAGCAAGATTCTTCAATTCAAGATGAACAACTGCTTCAATTAGTCCTCCTTTTTCACTTGGAGTGACTTGCATATTTTTCGAATTGAGTTCGTAGTAAAATTCAAGGTAAACTGAAGAAGAGTCATAGTTGAAGCGTGCGTAATCAAACTCAAAATTCAATTCATTTTGAGCCGAAATATCAGCAGCTAGAGAAAAAACAAAACAGATGACGGCAAATATCTTCTTCATAAATTTGAGTCCTCTTAGTTGATCATATATATATTTTTTCTGAATCTATTTAGTGATAAGTAATTCTATTAGCAACCCATATAAATTATCACCTTATTAAAAATACAAACATGCTTAACAGCAGGCAAGAAGAACATCTTTAAAATAAAAAACCCCGGCAAGCGCCGGGGCTTTAAGATTTCAAAGAAAAAATCTTAGAAACCAAATTGAAGAGAGATTACATGATTATTATCGAAGAATTTAGTCTGTCTAAACGCATAATCTAACTTCATTGCGGTTCCACCTATATCATATTTGACACCAATACCGGCAGTAATACCATAGATGTTATAATCAGTATTGTCGGCAAAACTTGGTGTATATGAATATCCACCACGAATGAAGAACATATTGTTCAGGTTATATTCCAAACCAACTCTATATTCATCTGCGTAGTAGTTACTGTTTTGGTAATCACCTTCAATTTGAAGTGAGTTTGATGAATTAATATTGTAATTGTAGCTAAGACCTATTTCGAGTGTTGATGGTAAATCAAATGCTGCTGCGGTCATTTTATAAGTTGCTTGTCCTCTTTCAAGACTTCCAGGAGTAGCATTCAAATATAAACCGGATCCGTCATATCTCATTTGAGGTCCAAAGTTCTTTAATGCCATAGCAAGATTGAATCCATTAATATTCGCTAGGTTTCTGTATGTAACACCAAAATTGAATCCAAAAGCGCTTGAACGAACAAGATCTAATGTTTCCGAGATATAGTTCATTGTTACGCCAACTGAGATTCTATCGCTTAACAATCTTGAGTAAGTTACACCTAAGGTCATAAAAGTGGGCTTGAATGACTGCCCGTTTCCATCAGGATTATCAACTGTAGTAATATTAATGGTGCCAATTGATAATGATTTCAGAGTGAAAGCAAGTGAACCGAAACCTTCCATGCTGGTTGAAACACCAAAATATGTAACTCCGATATCAGCAATATGCGACATGTAAGAGAACATAACATCAGTTCCACCACCGATAGCAAGGTTAGCAGGATTCCAATAAAGCGCTTCTAAACCGGAAGAACCGGATACTGTAGAACCACCCATTGCAATTCCCCGCGCACCAACAGGTATCAAGAGCTGTGAAGCAGCGCCTGTACCATTTCTAACACCGCCATCTGCAAATACGGTGCTGGCAGCTAGAATCAGCAAAAATAATTTTAAATATATTTTTTTCATTTTTTTTCTCCCATCTTTTAGAAGTGGTCAAGAATCTGTTGTTCTTGAATTACAGCTAGTTTAACGATTTTCGTTTTACCCAAATCAGGCATATCGATGTGAACTATATATAATCCACTAGCAACAGGGAACGAACTATCATTTACAAGATCCCAGGTAGTAAACTGGCTGGGAGAATCCTTCTGTATAATTCTTACTAGCTGTCCAGCTAAGTTGAATATGCGCAGCGTAGCTTTTTGCGGTAAATGACTAAATGTTACGAAACGCTGATACTTATTAACTTCTCTAGGATTTGCACCGTAATAAGGATTCGGGAATACATTTATCTTTTCAACTTCATCTTTCGCTAAATTAAGATCATTTGTAATAACCGATGGAGCTGTGAATTTATACACATCACTAGTTGTAATTGGTTTTGTGTAATTGAGTCTTATAACAGTACCTGCCGGCGGCCACTTACCATCTTTATCAAAATCTAATAGTGTCATACGTCCGATTGGGTAAACAAATCCACCGTGGAAATCCATATTGTAATCTCCTGCAGCAGGATCGGTATCGAATGCATAATTATAGGTAGCCCCTGCACCACCGGATTTCACACATGAATTCTCAAATTGTTTATAACCCTTATCTCCTTTTGTTTTATCCTTAGCATCCATCCAATAGATAGCATCAGACATTGGGTATGCACCAAAATAACCGTCGGTTGCTGTTCCCCACCCGAACTTATCGGAAGTAGAAACATTTTCAAGAATTAAAGGCATCATTCTGATGTCGTCTGTTTTGTCGTTTGGTGTTCCAATTCCGATATCCCACAATTCAAAAGGAACCGTACAAATTTTATCATCTTTAAATGCATAAACACCATATGCAGCTTTATCAGTAAACCTCAATTCATAATCATGAGGTGAGGCATAAGTTACCCATCTGTATAATCTATCTATGGTACCACCGGCATTTGAACTTACTACATAGCGATCGCCACCGGAAGAATTAAGACTATGCCATACTTTATTACCGCTAAAAGGTGTACCGGCAGGATCCCATTTGCTTGAAGGGAGCGGTGTACCAGCATAAGCAACTTCCACCATACCGTCACCTTCACCTGGTCCTTTAATTTGAGGAGGTGCATCTTGAACACCAACCTGAACACCATTGACTATAGCAAATGTTTTGTCTGTTCCAAAATGTGTTTGATTAGATAATACTGATTGTGATCCTTTTAATAGATTCCATATTGTTTTTCCTGCTTGAGCCCCAAAAGTAACAGTGTACTCAGAACCATCAACTTTGGAAGGATCAACAACAAAAGGAGTAACAATACCATCGCTGCTTCCAGCTGAGTGATTAACGCTAAGTACTACACCGCTCTTTCCTTGATAACTAACGCCAGGATCTGGTGCGTGAGGAATAGCAGAAATTCTTGCAGATAGAGTTTCCAATACGTTTGGAACAGCTTGTGGATCTGGATTAAAAGAATAAGCTGATACAACAAAATAATACTCCGTACCATTTGCTAAAGGAATACCACCTCTAATTTTATCTGTAGTAATAGAAATATATCTTTGAATACCACTATTCGTACCAGACTTGGTGAATTTTTTTGTTGTATTGTTTGTAGCAGGATCAAATACCAAACTTTCAATATTGCCTACTAAGTCAATAAGGTCATAAGTTGCTACTACAACACCTTCATTCAACTGAGCATTTAATCTTGGCAATTGATATACAACATATCCTTGAAATTTATAACCTAATTCATTATGGCTTTCAGTTAAGTTATATGCAGTTAGATCATCAGCCCAAGAAATGATTAATTTTTGATCGAACTCAGAAGCTTTTCCAATTTTTGTTACAGGATCAAGTGGAACAAGTGGTGCTTTAGGAGGATTTGGAACATTGAAGAAGTTATTATATGCTTGTTGAGCCTGTAAATCTTGGAATTTTAGCAATGCAACAGCACCTAATCTACTAATTGGTGCAACACCGCCAGCAGCAAGCTGAGCAACTACTACTTCTTGTGTGTCGCCTACGGCTAATGTAAATGGACCTGAAACTGCGCCAATACGTCTATCTTGTTTTGGGAAGAGAATACCATCAATCCAACCTGTACCTGTTACAGGATCACCAGGGGCAAAAAACATTGATTTTTTTCCTGTTAAAGGATCGATAAAGGGAGTACCGAGAGTAGCATTTTTCCCCTGAAACAGATTTCTAAAACGTAAAGCTCCATTTGGGTAACTGCCTAATGTTGGGTCGCCCCAGTTTGCAACACCTTGAGTAAATAAATAGAAAGCAGTCATAGGCATGTTTTTGTAACCTGCTCTAAACTTGCCTTTAAAGATTGCTTTATCTGTAGGGCTTCCTTTAATGATTGGACCTTGCATGAAATCGAATCCTGCTGATGGAATGTACGAACCATAAGATGGATCGGAATCATCACCATTATAGATGAATCCTAAGCTCAATAAAGTATCGCAGCCAGCAAAATCATCACCGGCGTCACCGCCAAGATCAGGATCCGACCACATGTTAACATAACAACTGTCAACCGGATAGAATCCTTTATTGATCATTGTATATTTTCTGAATAGAGCATCACCAAGAGCGTTTTGTTGATTGTAACCCCAGATGGTTGCCTGCATTTCAATACCAAGACCGATTGATCCGTAAAGTTTCTGAGCTGTTGTAGGATCAACATCATTAGCAACAAACCAAATGGTTTGATCTGCACCCGGTACACCGGGAATATCTATTGCCGGTTCATAGGTTTTGTTATTATTTTTATCTTCGAATGGAGCACCATAGATGGCAGGCCATTCTTTCCAATCTTTATCGTACTGAGTATAGATAGCATCTTTAGTTTTGCTCTCATCCATTATTTCTTTGCTATAATCTGCTTGTGGATCTTTATAGTCTCTACGCACTCTATAAATTCTTACTTGTGGTAAGGCAGCTGCCTCGGCAATACCTAATGGAGTTGCGACGGTACCGGGAGTAACAATTCTTCCGGGTACTTGACCACGACTGTAAGTTGAACCACCTACACGCCATTCGCCGTTTACATATCCGCCATATAAAAAGCCGGATTCGTAAAACACGGTTTTTCCACTACCGATTGGAAATTGAAATCCTGAATCACCGGTAGTTGAAAGGTCGGATATACCATCGTTTCCAAAAAATGTAGAGATATTATTAATATTGAATTTAGTCGCTCCTGGAGTGCCAGTTGTCTTATTAAGCACTTTACCTTTTTTTCCATCAACTCCTTCAGCCCTAACAATTACATTAGAACTCAAAAGAATCAGAGAGAGGACAAGATAAAAGCTAAATTTTATTAATTTCATTTTGCTTTCTCCTTTAATTAAAATATACCATTAATAGTCTAATCTGATGCCTAACCTAATCTGACGCATACCGCTCCATAAACCATTACGGGCAATATTCAAATTGTAGATATCAACATATGTTTGCCCGTCTGTAGCAAGACGTTGCTGTAAAGTTGTTGGATTACTTAGATATCCGTCATCTGTGTTAGTACCGGTCAATAAGTAAACTTCTGTAACATTTTTTGTATTCAATAAGTTTAAGACGGTTACATAAACCGTAGCTCTTAATTTATCAAATAGAGAGAAAGACTTATCAACTTTTAGGTCTAAATTGAAATAATCAGGCATCTGAGAAGATCCTAATGGCTCAACCGGAGTTCTAAATCTAGAATCCCCACTGTTGACTTGTGAAATTCCGACTGATGCCGGATTTCCAATAGCTCTTGTAAATGGACGACCGGATTGGTATATCAAGAGTAAATTTATGCCAAAGTTATGAAGAATTGCTACGCCATCATTATCTCCAAAACGGTAATCAAGATTAAGCTTAGACATAAATGGTCTATCAAATTCAAGTGGAGAAATGTTCTTAGGAGTGTATGGTTGACCGGCAACAACCGGAGCGCCAACGATACCACGGCTTGAATTTGGATATGAACCTGTTCCTCTAGCATCCTGAAATGAGATACTTCCATTAATTGCCAGTCTTTGGAATCTTCTCATATTGACAGCAATTTCAACACCTTTTGTTGTTGCAAAATCAACATTCTGTCTTAGGTAATAATTTGAATATCCAGATGCAATATCAACAGGTGCAGGAACCATCTGAACAAGGTCTTTAATGTCTTTATAATAAGCAGTAATATCGAAAGACATAAAGTCAGCTATCTGCTGTGAGAACCCTAATTCATATTGCGTGGTTCTTGTTGGTCTAAGACCGGGACCTCTCATGTTTTGGAAGAAGTAACCGGTAGTTAACTGGTAAGCATAATAATCATAACCAACGTATGATTC
>JAJYXU010000133.1 GCA_021801605.1 Bacteroidota bacterium | reverse complement strand
CTGCTTCTTGGGAATCTTCTTCGTTAATTAAAAGTGCCTCTTCTACCTCAGCTTCTGCAGGTATCAAAGCCGGTTTTTCTTTATCTCCAGTAATTTGCTGTTTTTCAGATTCAAGAAATTCTTCAAGGGTCAATCCCTTGTTTTGAAGAGCTTCGAGAAAAGCAATTCCGAGCTCTGTAGATTTTAATTTTTCTTCATCTATTTTGCCGCCGGTATCAATTTTTACCGGCGCTACAAGTTCTAGAATTTTGGTTCGCGTCTCATCGGAAAAAATTTCTTGTCTGGGACAGATCAACTTGCTGGTATCTTTAGGCGAAGAAGGGACAATCAGCGAATTCAAAAAAATGTAACCGAGAAATTTAAAGCCTGATTCAAAATTAGTTATGCTTGTTTTCTCGATATTGATCTTAAGTTTCAAATCAGCAAGAAGGTCTTTAGTTAGATTGAGCGCTTCCTCCGCTTCCGGTTTCTCTTTCGTGAGTATAATAAAATCATCTGCATAACGAACTAATTTAAAACCGTTACTTTTCAGTGCTTCATCAAATTTGTCCAAATACAGATTAGCCAGCATTGGGGAAATTACGCTGCCCTGAATCAATCCATGTTTTATTCTTTTTCTTTTCCCGCCGATAATACATTCGGCTTGAATCCATTTTCTGAGAAGAGCAATTGCTTCTTTTCCGTTAATTATTAGATTCAGTTTTTCAAAAAGAATTTTATGATCTACAGAATCGAAATAGTTTTTAATATCGGCATCAACAATCCACCTGTAACCCTGATTATATTGCTGATAAATTTCTCTCGCAGCATCTTCACGTGATAGACCTTTGCGGAAACCAAAGCTTTCTTCTTCAAATTGTTTTTCAAAGATAGGGTTCAAAACAATAAAAGCAGAAGATTGAGCAACGCGGTCTCTTACAGAAAAAATTGAAAGCAGACGTATCTTGCCGTTCTCTTTCAACCGCTCAAAAAATATTACAGGCTTCGGTTTATATTGAAAGAAAGTCAGTTCGTTGTGAAGGAGATTAATTTGATTTTCAAGATCGTTCTCAAAGGATTCGATTGTTACTTTATCATATCCCGCAGCTCCATCACTCTGCTGAACCTGGTCAAAACCTCTTAGAAGAAAAGCGTGAGAAGCAATTTGGGAATACAAAGACATAAGCCCTTCTCTATCTCCCCAAAGGGGAGACTTTTAAGTAATGGAAAGGATTTCGTATTTGCCAAGTCCGAAAGTGTAGTATTTACCAACATGAAGAACTTCGCCGAGTGCGATCATATTTAAGAACGGCTCAAGATTTCCTTCAAACATTACGTCTCCCACAAATCCACCGTACTTCATAATATCCTTCTCGTTCCCTTCTTCTTTATTTATTCTTGTATAGCGTTCAAGGTCTTGCCATATAAGATTAGAGTAAAGCAGTTTTACTTTACGTGCTTCGGTCTCAAGATCTTTATGTGAATATTCAATTAATGTATTTTCTTTGCAATAAATCTCTTGCAGACTAAATAAGCGGTTATAAAGACGAATTATAAATGTTAAGAAATCATCTTGTTTGTTTAGAAGCTGTCTTTCGTGATTAATTTCGAGACGTGTAGGAGTTAAAAAATTTATACGGATTTTATATATTGATCTCAAAGGCAGCAAATCTACAACAGTTTTCGGTTTGAAATTGGTTGAAAGATATTTTGCTTGATGAGTGTAGATTGATCTACCGCTGCATTTGACAGATGTAATAAAAAATTTTCCCCTTTTACCTTCTTCTGTTATTTTTCCTATTCCGAATCTTTCACCAAGCCGTTCAAAAACAATAATGAAGTAGGGCAGATATTCAATAGCCCAGCCAATTAATATCAAATTAAAAGTGAACTGATCTCCTTTGGTATATTTTCTTTGATTCGTCATCGGCGGTTCAATTACAAAAGGACGCGGCGCTGTAGCAGCGATATTCAACCGTTGACTGGTTTCTGCGTCAATATTCGAATTGAATATTTTATGATAGCTACAGTTTTTATTTACGATACATTTGTAACAGTCATTTTCTTCCGGGTTAATGCATACAAGCCGTTTGAAAGATTTGCCGAATCCACCGCGGAAGGTAGAACCTTTATACTCCGAGATGAAAATATCTTCCGTAACTTCAGCCGTAAATTGAAACGCTGAGAAGTAAAGTTTATCGAGGGAGTCTATTTTTAGATCTTCGGCAGACATAATTATAATGAGATCAAATAAAAATTTTTATGAAATTATATAAATATTTCCTTTTTCAAAGGAAGGCAGCATTTCATTAAAACGCGGGATAAATTCTTTAATAACTTCTATTTTGCTTGAGGGTGAATCAATTACTGCAACTATAATCCTATAATTGTCAATTTTCTGCTGATACATAATGTTTTTATCAATTGTCAACAGCAAATCAAAATTATCTTCAACAGCTTTTTCGAGAAGCTGACTGTTCTTAAGTCCGTTCCAGCGTTTTTCCGTTACAGTTATAACTTCATGATTGGGAAGATAAGGTTTCAATCTTTTGGTAACGCATTCATCCAGTAAAATATTCATCAGGAATTCCAGGTGATGAACTAATTAATTTTTCTGAAATTTCTAAGACCTTGATCGCCTGTTCTTTAGATACGCCTTCAAAATCTTCCAGGAAAATTTCAATTGTCTCGCCGGTTTCCAGGTAATCAAAAAGATTTTTAATCGGCACCCTGGTTCCGTAAAAAACCGGCGTCCCGCCTAAAATTTCGGGGTCTATGTTAATTACTTTAGAGCTCATCTATTTTTTCTAATTTCTAAAACACGTTTCTATTATAATATAATAAAATTATCCAAAGACATAAAGGGATTATCACAGTCTCAGCAGTAAAGTTGAAAACGGAAAAGTAAAGCCTATCGAGAGGATCAATATTTAGTTCGTCATTCTTCATTCTTCGCTCATAGTTCTACACGCTCAATTTTTTTTATTTCAATCTATCGTAAAACCGATTTTCTTCTTAGAGTTTTCCTGTGGAGTAATTAATTGATTTATAACTTGGATTATTTGAACAATCTGTTCGTCGTGTTCTTTGAATTTGTTTTCAAGTTCTTTCAGTTTTCCTTCAACTTTTTTGTTAGTTGAAATAAGTTCCCTTAGTTTAACAAATGCACGCATAATTAAAATATTAACTTCTATAGCTCTTTCGCTTTTCAAAACCGAGGAGAGCATCGCTACACCTTGCTCTGTAAAAGCAAAAGGCGGAGCGCCTCCAAAATAGCTTTTAGATGGTATCACAGATTGTGACACCATATTATCTATCTCTTTTTTAGTGAGTACAAACATAAAATCTGCGGGGAATCTTTTAATGTTTCTTTTAACCGCTTGTTTCAATGCACGGGTTTCTGCGTTGTAAAGCAGGAGCAAGGTCTTTGTCAAGAATTACTTTGTGATTTCTTATCACTAAAATCTTATTTATTACGCTCTCTGCAGGTGTTAATAATTTTACCTTCATTAATAATTTCCTCTGTGTAAAGAAATTAGAATTGCTTTGCATTGACATGTAATGTACTCTGTTCTGCATTCTTTCGGTCTTCATTCTTCACTCTACACTCTGCATTCTTAGTTCTGCCTGTGTATAACCAGAATTCTTCCCGCATAAAAGTTTTATTCATCAAATTTAATTAGCGCAGCGCCGTAGTTTTGAGATTCAAGATTAGCATTACAGTTCTTAAAGTACTCAAACCAGAAATTTTTTATATTATTATATCGTTCGGAATCCTTAGCAGTAGCACCAGCAACATAGATCTTTACACCCGAAATATTAGGAAGAAGATTATCTTTCTTCTCACGGTTTATAATCTGATTAATTCTTTGAGATGATAAATTCTCACGTTCAAAGTTGTAATGCTTCGAATCTTCGATCATATCGGAAAAAACTACAAGTATTTTTCTCGGCTGAGGAAATGACTTAAAAACTCTTTCTGCAACCTGGAGAGAGCTTATTATTTCCGTGTTTAATATTTTTCTCTTAGGTTTAAATAGAACTGAATCAGCCACTTTGAGCAATGAATCTTTCTTCATATCAAGAATAGAATCTGCAAGAACCTTATATTTTTTTTCAAATAATTCCGTGCCGATTTTGTTTTTAATAACAGGGAATTCACATTCAATAGATAGATTCAGTTCGGAAACAGATTTCTCTGTGATGAGAGCTGCTTCAATGGCATCACCTACTTGCATTCTATCTAAAACAAATTTAAATCTATTTAAATATGTCTTTCTTATCTCCGGTGTATTAGTCGTTTCCGAAAGGTCAAATAAAACGCAAACAATCTTGTTTGGCTTTTCAGGTGTTCCTTTCCCATTACAGGAAAGAAATAAAAGGAAAAGAATAAACGGTAAAATAAATTTTATTGCTTTCATATTTTAATTTCCTCTGCAATTACTTTATCGGAAGAGTTTTTCATCTCATCACAATTCCAGTCCAATACTCTTAATGAATTGGGTATTTCCGGTGCATTATGAGGTTTCTTAAAACACTCTGGTACGTCCTTACGGTTAGCCAGATTAGTTGCGCGGTAAGATGAAATTAACCATTCAATTCTTTCTTTTATAGAGTTCGCTTCCTGGAATAATTTTTCATGTGTTTTAGCTCTTTTATGTTTTATATTTTCAAACTTTTGTGATGCAGAAGCCAGTTCCTTAGCAGCTTTATTTACTTCATCTTTGTCATTCTCAAAAGCTCTGAGAGAATCTTTGTATCTCTTTTTAGCTTGCTTGTAGCTTTTATGTTGAGGATGATTTCCTTCGTGGGATATTACAGCAGCAATAACAAAAAGAGCAATATTTATTATAATAAAGACAATCGTTGCTTCAGTTGCTGTTACCTCAACACCAAGAATTTTAGAAATCCCTAACGCTTCGAAATATTTGCTTCTGAAGAATGATAATCCACCAATTAAGATTAATACAACAGTCGGAGTTGCAATCAGCCATAAAACATCTGTCCGGCTTTTAGTTATTTGCTGTAATGATTTTCCAAAAAAATGAGCTCCTAATGGAATCACAATACACATACCAAATGCAGCTATATAAGTTTCCATCTGCCCTTGTCCTAAAATTTGTAGGACTAAACTATTAATGAAAAATTCAGAAATTCCTATCAAGATCAGCCACATGATTGCCCAAGAAGGATTTAATGAAGGAGGTTGAAATTCATGAAATTTCTTTTTTGCTTCTTCAAATTCAGCGGCACTTTGCGTGGCTTCAGCTCTTTCCTGGTTCCAGACATACCCTGCGTTTTGAACATGCTTTTCCTCTTCACAATATTCAGGCTTCAATTTAATATCCAACTCCTTCCATTTTTCAGCTATTTCTGCAATCAACCCCTCACCTAATTGGAACAATTCTTTTTCATATTGAGCTTCGATAGTTTGATCGGTTTTAGGTTCTTGCGATTTTGTCTCACGGGCAAAAGGCCAAAAACGCCATTTCCAATCTCTTGCATCTTTTTTCGCTCTTCTTACAACACTGCGGTATGTGTAAATTTTTCTCATGAATCCTCCAGTCAAATGTTTCTAAATTTATAATGGATGAGTAATTGGTTTATCTTCCCAAATTATTTGAACGAAGATGCCGATGAGCAAAGCTAAAGGGAAAAATACAAGAAGGATCTTGGGAGAAATTGCACCAAGCAACCCATCAAACAAAATAAAATTTTCTTGTCCACTGCTAACTAACATATACCTGCAAGTTATATCCTGAATTATAAAACCTATAATCAATGAGTAAGCTATCCCTCTTGAAAAAATTTTCCAGGTTCTTATAAAAATTTTTGATTTATCCAGAATTTTATTTCCAACTTCAAATCTTAGATACAAATAGGCGGCACCTAAACAAAAAATAAATATTGCCGCTATTGTTTTGTAATCAGCATAATACCCAAGCTTCCACATTTCTTCACCAAATAATAAAGGAATATATCCTATGATTATTGCTATAAATAATCTTGGAATAAATCTTTTGCTCATTGCTGGTTTTTTATAAAGGTAAGTGAAAAGAATTATTGAGGATGCATAGATTGTAAGCAGACCAAATTTGAAAATTGAATCGAAGATACATTTAAATTGATTTAAAGAAATAGAACTGACTAAAATTAAAATCAAAATTATTGCGGTTATCATATCAATAGTAAATGTATTTCTTAACTTAAATGATTCTTCTTTTTTTTCCACTTTATCTAAAGTTTTCAAAATCTTCTTTACCGTTTCAAGATCGTATCGCTGTAAAAGCCACCTATCAACTAATTCCATTAAATATCGTCTTCCTCTTGGAACGTTTAAGAAAAAGGAAAAGAACTGTTTGTGGTTTTTATCATCATAGATAATACTTTTTATCTCATCTTCCTTATCTAAACCGCGGGCAATAAAATATAAATCGCTTTTAGGGCTTAAGACAAACTCTAACCATTCTGCTAGAAGCTCAGCAAAACGTACTATGCTATCCTGATCACTTTGATCGTAAGATTTTTTTGCTGAGTATAATTCGGATTTTACTTTATCCATTTCTATCTGGGATTAAATCTTGGGGTATAAATTTTATAAATTTTTGGTCCACGTCTGAAAATTTTATTTTTTTATTTCGCAATTTTTGAACAACATCGTTTACTTCATTTAAATTCGGCAATTCCATTAAAAATTCAGTTCCAAACTTTGGTTTGTCATTTTCATATTCTCTAAAGTCCACATAAAAAACATCCCACTTATTAATTGAAGCAGCCATATAAGCACCAACAACCATACTCTTTTTTCCACCAGTAATGTTAACTGCAATTTTTTCATTATTCACTTTAAATTCTTTGACTATTACTTGCAGCTTCTTAAAGATATCAGCTGGATTAGAACTATCCACACAATAATTACACTTTTTATTATTCCATTCATCTTGCCCGATAAAAGTATATTGGAAATCATCTTTAAGAAAAACTTGGATTCTTTTTAACCAAGCAACAATTCTTGAACATTCTCCTTTTGTATCTTCGGAATATATCAGAACAACTTTTTTGCATTTCAAAGCAAGGATAGAAAAGATAATTGGTTGTATGGAAAATCCAACAGTAAGAATGTGAGTCGAATAATTTTTTTCTGAAATTGTTCTTGGAATTGTTTTTAAAAATTCCTTCCATGAAAGATCAAAAATGCTTCCATCTTTTACTTCTTCTTTAGTTAAATCATTTTGATCACCAGAATAGTAAAAATTCAATTTTTTAGTTCGGGTATCATTTTCATTTCTACCAGAAACGCTGTTAGTATAATACCTTGTTTGGTCTTCAATATTCATAAGTCATCCATCCAAGTGGTAAATTTGGTTGTTCATTTTCAAAAATTAATTTACGGGATTTAGGTGCGGGGAAATCTTCTCTGTCAATAAACAGTCTGTTACGCATTTCCTTTTGTTTATCTTCTTTCAGTAACATTAATAATGTTAGCCCCGATAAACCAGTTCCCCAACCAAGTCTAAAAATGTTTTTATGCTCTTTTTGGTAAAATGTTCTAATTTCTGCTAAATTTAAATTATCATCATTGCAATTATCAAAAAATGTTTTTTCAAATTTCCAAACTTTGTTTCCGAAGTCGTTAATTATATTTAGAAGTTCATCAATATTTTTGAATGGTATTCTATCTTTCCTGAAACTATCTAAAATGCTATGATCAATTGAGATTTCTATCGTTGTTCCCCCTTCAAATACTTCAGCATCAAATTCAATAGGTTTATTCTCTTCTTTAGTATTTTTATCAAGCTTATATCCTAACGAATAATTTCTAATCGCATTATTACTTTCTGTATTTGACGCAATATTTGTACCCTCAATTATCTCAAAATCTTTTACTTTGTCTGATGAAAACTCTTTAATAAAAATAAATTTATCAATATTCTTTTTTAATAATTCGATGTTATTTCTGTAAACTTTATTGGTGAAATCATAGCTTTTGTTTTGATATTCCACCGCTACGCTTTCTTCAATAGATACAAGCTTTCCAATTTTATCGGTTAAATCTTCTTTAATAATTTCATTACTCTTTTTTGCTTTCTTCATAGATGTAACAAATATGTTTACTCTTTTAAAATTCTGAATTTCTGAAGAGTCCTTTACCTTAATACATCTAAAGAAATCCCTATTCGCTTTGTTTACCGTCTCCGCTTTTGGAGAAATAAATTTTGTAGTCTGGAAAATAAATTCTTGTAATTCTTTTGAAAATTTTCCTTTTAGAATGTTAATTTCCCTTTTGTCTTTACCCTTAGCAGCGGTTTCAAATTCAATAATTTTATTTGAAATATTTTCTAAGAAGTCTTTTACTTTATTAGTTTCGGCTTCGTTTTTCAGCTTTTCAGCAATTTTAAACATAACAGCAGTTCTTATCATTCCTTTAATAGAACTGCCCGGAATGTATGCCTTACTATATCCATTCTTTATGAAATCAGTTTCCTTTATTGCATTTACAACAGATTTAAAGACATCTGCTTCAATCAACTTGTTTTTATGAACTGTGTTGTTTTTACAATGATATATGTTATTATCTGATAAAAACTTTTCGATTGTAAATCCGTCTTTCTGTCTTGATTTGATGGACTCTTCAAATCTTAGGAGATAGTTTTCAACAAGAGTCAAATCATTTGATTGAGCAACAAGAAATTCAGCTAATTTATTTATATCGACTGCATAAGCGGTTTGTTCATCTCTTCGCACAAAGCCCTGACCGTAGTCTATATCCTTTCCTTTTATATGGATTGGCGATATTGTTTTTAGCTTAAGTATTCTTGTTTCTATTAAACTCATTTCTTTATCTCACGATAGGGGATATAAAACGGAATGCCATATCTGTAAATTTTATGTTCTGTAAATTCCTGGGGTGTAACATCAACTAACTTACCCTCAATTTCATTTTTTAATATGGAACCTTCAGATAACATAAAACAAGATTTTCTTTTTAATTGGACACCAGAAATTGTTGAGAAGAACCACCCCTTTCTCGGAATTAAATTGTAAGCTTCAACGTCAGTTTCATTAATTGTTTGTGGAAATAATGTAGAAAATAAATACCAGGAATTTGAATTAGTCTTAAATAATTCTGTAAATCTTATTCGTGCATCATTCTTTTGAACATTAAAGGAAGGATTTATTTTTTTTATATCTTCAATACTATCTTCAGTTATAGGGAGCCAGTCTTCTTCACAAATTTCAAAAATACCGCTCCCGCTTGTTCTTCTGCCTCCAAGCCCAAAATGCTGCATAGTTTTTAAGAGTTCCTTAAAATCATTAAAAGGAAATTTTTCTTCATCCAATTCAATTAAAAAGAAAGGTCTGATATAATCATAATAATAAACTAAACCCGCATGATAAATTTGTGTAGCTGCGGTTTCGTTATCTGTTAAATGCTGTGTTTTAGTTTCTTCGGTCCAGAAATCTTTTATTTCTTTTTCTTCATCTACAGCAAAATCCAAATCAAGAAGATCTTCTGTCTGCCATTTCTGGAATACCTCTAAAGAAATAAATTGTCTTTGTTTTAACTCTTTAATTTTATCCGTCTTTAATAAATCTTCAATTGTAAGTTTTGGATGTATAAGCGGTTTAGGTAGATAATATTTATGGTCTCCCTGTGATATATCAGCAAAACCAAAAGAAGAAATTCTAAATGGAATAGTAATTTCTGATTTAGAATTATCAAATAACTCCTTTACCCATTTTAAATGTTCAAATTCATTTTTTGTGGCTGCTAAAACATTTATTATCGAACTGAAAAGAGTATCTGAATGAGCAAAGCCCTGAACCTGCTCAACACCGTAACTGGCATAGTCTGAACCGAAGTGTACACCGCTTTTGAAATTTAATTCAATAAGGTACTTCATTTCTTATCGCTCTTATGATTCTAAAAATGATCTATCAAGATTCGAAAATTCACTTTTCCTTAAAGATTCAATGTCAGTAGTGGGAAGAAATTCTTTATCACCGCCTTTTACTTTAAAATATTTACAATTGTTTTTTGTAAAAGTAAATTCAACTTTTCCGTAACCTCTTGAAACACTTCCTCCAAGTCCATCTTTTCCAATTAAGCTTAATGCCTCAAAAATATTCTGTACATCCTGCTGAATATATTTTATTTCGGAGTCTTTTAACTGATACTTTCCAGAACTATTTTCAAACTCTCCTTGCACTTTATAAATAATTTCAAAACCAAATTCAGCATCAGATGGTACTCTTTCAAAAGTTCGTGGCTGTGCGGCAGCGGTAATTCTATCAATAGAGTTTTCCATTTTGGCTTCATAAATAAGCAGACCATCTTTTTTAAGAGCGCTTGAATTTGTCAATTTACAATCTCTAACTACAATTCTTGCAGGATGATTTTTGCTACCCTTCTTTCCAGTTGAACCATACACACGACAAACAGGACAATTTCTTGCGCCTTTATTATCGCCGACTTGATATGAATAATCTTCATCGTCACAAACGTGCTGCCATATTGGATTGTGACTCCTTCCAGAATCTCTATTGAATTCAAAAGAACCGTCTTTTGCAGCAGTTAGTTTCTCAATAAAGTTTCTCATTCTTCCTTTTAGCGAACTTCCAGGAATGTAAGGTTCCCCCGAGAGCGGATGTTTAATTACTGGTGAATCTATCCCACCAATTTCAACAGTATCTGGTGACGAACCGATATGAAGTCCAGTTACAGCTTTTATTGTTCCGCTAATAACCAAATTTCCAATTAATCCAATCATTTTATAACTCCTTTAAATTAATCTCTTGCTTCTGCCTGATGAAAAGCAACTAATGATTCAAAAAAATTTACGAATTGATAAAAGTCATCAGCATTATTAACTTTTTTTATCCAATTGCCTGTTATCTCTGCAAGGTCTTTTAAAATCCATCCTTGTTTTTTTGCGGCATTAAAAATTTGAGGACGTAACATTAACAATTTTGCCTTCTCTTTATTTTCAAATTTTTCCTCTTTATCAACGGAAAGCTTAATCTTTTTTATCGCGTCAAAAAATCTTCTTATCTGATGTGTCTTAACCTTTATCATTCCACTATCTTTGTCTGTTACAAAGTGATAAGCAAAATCAATTAGCTCATCTAAATCTATTTGCGAGAGGTGAGCATTATTTTCTTTCAATTTATCATCAATTTTTTTTCTTAATGTTTTCCAATCCATATTTAATCTCCTTTACTTCTTAAGAGTAGTTCAAACCATGTTAACGGTATTTTTAATGATTTAATTGCATTATGATCCATTTTTTGAAACGGAGCTTTTATTAATCTGTCCTGAATATTTTTTAATTTATTAAATGCTGTTTCATCTTCTGAACCTTTATAAATTTTTTTCATTATATAATATAATTCTGGTATATATAACGTATCTTTAGTCCACCACACTTCTATTACATTAAAAAGACGATTTAAGAATCCATGTGAAATATGTTTCAATTCTATTTTTCCATTGGTCCTGTTACATAATCCAATTAAGTCTTTCACAAGATCAGTAATTTCATTATCCCACGAGACCGCATATATAAACTTATCTGGTATCCCTGTTATTTTCGCCTGTTCGTTAAGTTGATTACTTATTCTTTTAAAACTTCCAGAATAAAACAAAGAAAATTTATTTTTACTTGGCTCCGGTTCACTTTTTAATTTGAATGTTTTAGCTTGTATTAACGCCTCCCCGCTTAACCTTGCCATCTGATACAATGGAAAGTCCGGCTTATGCAAAGTCATTCCTGCAGATATTCCAAGTCCGCTAAACTTGTAAAAACATTTTTGAATATCGTAGGCAAGTTCTGTAACTTCATCCCAAGCACCAACGATGAAAAGATCGTCACCACCGGAATAAATAATTGTTACATTTCGTCCGCCATTCTTTTTGTATTCCTTTCCCGTTAAATCATGAGGGATGATATCTTTGCTTGTTTCATCTTTCCCTAAATTGCCTTCACAGATTTTTGCAAGGAATACCTTAAAGAAAAGATTAAGCATTTTGGAAAGATTAGAGAGAGTAACAAGATTAAATTCCGGGAATTCAGCAAATATTTTTCCAAGATTATCAACATCCATTCTTAAACAGCCAATTAAAGCAGAACCGCAAGACATATTTGCTAAAGCATTAAAAGAAGCAGTATCGCCTTTATTAACATCTGGATTTTCATTCCTCTCAATCTCCTGAACTTCGGAAGTTAAATTTTCAAACTTTGTAACATAGTTAGCATAATAAAATGGTATAATATTGTTTTCAAATTTATTTATTCCCCAAAGGCATTTATCCGATTTACTTTTTTCCAATTTATAGTAAATCTTGTAAACATTATTATCAATTTTATCTTTTCCATTTAATGAAGGGAAATATAAATAGCATGACTCTTTAGGTTTACTTTCATTCCTACTTATATAAAATTTTTCAGAAAGCTCATCTCCCAATTTGTAAAGCTGATAACAAAGCTCGTGCATAATTGGATTTTCAAGATCATTTTCAGCGTTTTCGATTTTTAATAGCGAATCTAATCTCTCCCCTTTTAAATTTCTCATCGGTTCTTTAGCGTAATCAACATCATCTCTTTGGCAAATCTGGCACTCTTGCGTATTGTTTCTTAAAGTAGGTTCTTTAGCTTTTGAAAAAATATCATTCAACTTCCAACTAAATTTATTCTTCTTATCGAATTCTAATTTATCCGAAAGTTCACCCCACTTTTTTCTAAATTGTATATTAGTATCATCAAGCTTAACATCATCTTCATTAAGTTCTATATATACTATAGCCACATAAAGTTTTCCACCAAATTCTTCAAACGCCCATTTGTTAATTGCATTTTTTACTTTCTCAATTGCATCAATTGATTCTTTTACATTAGGTAATAAAAGACAAAAACTTCCACCGCCATTAAATATTACATGATTTCTATTTTGTTTATAATCTTTTAAGACATCTGTAATTATCTCATAGCAAATATGCTCGCATAAAAACTCAAGCATAAATGAACGAGCACGAAGCGACTTTAACGCCCCTTTAGACGATATTGTAAAAACTGTGTCTTGAATCCCGGATAAATCGCCTGAAATTAAAAGAAAGGGTGAGTTAGGATTTTTTTTTATACCCAATTCCCTACAAGTATCAATTGCTTTTTGAATCTGTTCATGCTCAGGAAATATAGCCGTTGCCTTTTCAAAACTTTCCTTTAATGGATATGTTAATTCCTCCAGTTTAAAATTCTTGAATACTCTGTCTCCATATTCTATATCATACGGTTTATTCTTCACAAGTGAAAAAATCGAGGGGGAGTAGCGGCAGAAAATGGCGGAAGAATTTTTCTGTTCACCCATATAAGTTTGGTTTATTGATTATATGTGATCAGGAAAGGAATTCTGAAATGAATATGTTAAAAAGATTACCTTTAGACAAGAGAAATTTTACTTTTTATAGTACTATGATTTGTTTTTATGGATAGATAAATTTCAGACCACAAATCAATAATCGGAGAGAATTATGAGACTTCGTCAACTGGTGTTAATATTTTTCGCTGTAATCTTATTTCAATATCTCACGAATGCTCAAGGAAAGAAAAAGAAAGACGTTTACGAATTTGAAATGGTGAAGGAGGTAAAGACCACGCCTGTAAAAAATCAAGCGAGCACCGGAACATGCTGGTCGTTTGCAACAACATCATTTATCGAGACCGAACTAATTCGGTTGGGCAAAGGGGAACACATTCTTTCTCCGATGTTCAATGTGCGTTATACCTACTTACCCAAAGCAATAAATTATATCCGCTATTCCGGTGCAGCAAATTTTGGGATGGGCGGACAAGCGCACGATGTAATGAACGTCATAAAACAATACGGATTCATTCCCGAAGAAGTTTACAACGGAATGAATATCGGTGAAGATAAACACAACCACGGAGAGATGGATGGAGTACTCAAAGCAATAGTAGATGCGGTTTCCAAAGCGCGCGGCGGTAAAATTACTCCGCGCTGGCAGGAAGTAATCGAATCAACACTAAATATTTATCTTGGTTCTATTCCAAAAGAATTTTCTTATCAAGGCAAAACATACACTCCAAAAAGCTTTGTTGATTCGCTCGGATTCAAGCCGGAAAATTATGTTGAGCTTACATCTTACACACACCATCCATTTTATACTAAGTTTGATTTAGAGGTGCCTGATAATTGGAGCAAAGATCAATACTATAATATTCCGATTGACGACTTAATGAAAATTGTTGATAACGCGCTAATGAACGGTTACTCTGTTGCGTGGGACGGCGATACAAGCGAAAAAGAATTTGACAGAAAAAAAGGAATTGCAACTGTTCCAATAAAAGAAGATGAAAGCAGCGATTCGAAAAAGGAAGACGATGAAGAAGAACAGCGGATAAAGGAAAAAACTGTAACGCAGGAAATGCGTCAAGAAACTTTTGACAATCACACAACAACCGACGACCACTTAATGCATCTCACGGGAATTGCTAAAGATCAAAGCGGTGCAAAGTTTTACTACACAAAAAACTCGTGGGGAACAAAGGATAAAAAGTACGGCGGTTATTGGTACATGAGCGAACCATACGCTCGCTTGAAAACAATTGCAATTATGGTTCACAAGGATGCGATACCGGCAGAGATAAAAACGAAACTTGTTTTATAATCAAACGATTTCTTCATGTATAAGAGGGCTGTTCTAAAAGGATCTAAAGTCATTTCGAGCGAAGTTGAGAAATGGGCTTGCGTGTTCTAGTCACACACCTCGACTCCGCTCGGTGTGACCACTTCACGGAGTTTATCCCGATGAGAATCGGAACTCGGTGAGACACTAAAAATACTTTTGAGATAGCCTCTTTTTCTTTTTAGCAGTTCATGCTACAATTTTTCTATTTCTATCAATCCAATATCCCCACACAATTATCAGCCATTGAAACATTCCAACAAACGCGATTGCCTTTTCAGATGGAGGCGGCGGGCTTAAGATATTCATCAAATAAACAACAATCAGAAATATCAATTTACTTAATCATCTTCTTTAACTTCTCAATCTCATCGCGCATATTTGCAGCACGTTCAAATTCCAAATCTTTTGCAGCGGCAAGCATTTCTTCCGTCATCTGCTCAAGTAATTCTTTGCGCTGATCATCGGTCATATATTTGATTACCGGTTCGGCAACTTTCATAAATGTTGCATCTTCCTTTTCATAATCTTTCTTACGAACATCTGCAATTGAAGTAGCGTTCATAATCTCTTCAACGCTTTTATAAATTGTTGTTGGTGTTATGTTGTGCTCTATATTGTATTCTGTTTGAAGTTTACGGCGGCGGGTTGTTTCTTCTATTGTCTTGCGCATTGATTCTGTAATTTTATCGGCATACATAATTACTCTGCCGTTCACGTTTCGTGCAGTACGCCCGGCTGTTTGCATAAGTGATCTTTCGCTTCGTAGAAATCCTTCTTTATCGGCATCGAGAATAGCAACAAGAGAAACTTCCGGCAGATCCAAACCTTCGCGCAGTAAATTCACTCCAACCAGAACATCAAACTCGCCAATGCGAAGATCCCGGATGATCTCAACGCGTTCCAATGCATCAACTTCGCTATGAATGTATCGGACTTTGATTTTCAGCTTATCTAAATAGTCGGTTAAGTCTTCCGCCATTTTTTTTGTGAGTGTTGTAACAAGTACACGTTCTTTTAAGACAACACGTTTTCGTATTTCACCGATCAGATCATCAATCTCTCCTTTCACGGGGCGGACTTCAATTTCCGGATCAAGCAAACCTGTTGGACGAATTACCTGTTCGACAAATGTTCCGTTACTGCGCGTGAATTCATAATCAGAAGGAGTTGCACTTACGTAAATTAATTGATTCGTCATTGCATCAAACTCTTCGAATTTGAGCGGGCGGTTATCAAGCGCAGAAGGAAGCCGGAATCCATATTCAACCAATACTTCTTTACGCGAGCGGTCTCCGTTATACATTCCGCGTATCTGCGGAATTGTAACGTGAGATTCATCTACTATTAATAGATAATCTTTAGGAAAATAATCGAACAAACAATATGGTCTGGAACCGGGAAGACGGGCATCCATGTGACGGGAATAATTTTCAATTCCAGAACAATATCCGATCTCGCGCATCATTTCAATATCGTATTTGGTGCGTTGTTCAAGCCGTTGGGCTTCAACATATTTTTCTTGAGACCAAAAATGTTTTAATTGTTCACGGAGTTCTTCTTCAATAGAAATGATTGCACGGTTAACTTGATCTCGGGTAGTTACAAAATACTTTGCCGGGTAAATAGGAATTGAATCTACTTCACGAATTACATCGCCGGTTATGGAATCAATGATTGATAACCGCTCTATCTCGTCTCCCCAAAATTCAATTCTGACAGCTTCTTCATACTGGTATGCCGGAATAATTTCTACAACATCTCCACGTGCACGAAAAGTCCCGCGTGTAAAGTCTGCATCATTTCTTGTGTAATAAATGTCTATCAAATTTCGCAAAAGTTTTTTTCGTTCAATTAATTGCCCCTTACGGAGAAATATTATCTGCCGTGCATATTCTTCCGGCGCGCCGATTCCGTAAATACAGCTAACGCTCGCAACTATTATTACATCGTTTCTGCCTTCTATGAGAGATGTCGTTGCTTTCAAACGCAAGCGGTCAATCTCTTCGTTCACAGAAAAATCTTTTTCGATAAATAGATCTCGCTTAACAACATAAGCTTCCGGTTGATAGTAATCATAATAACTGATGAAGAACTCAACGGCATTGTTAGGAAAGAAAGATTTGAATTCCGAATAGAGCTGTGCCGCAAGAGTTTTATTGTGAGATATTATCAGCGTTGGGCGGTTGTATTCTTTGATGATGTTGCTCATAGTATAAGTTTTGCCGCTGCCTGTTACGCCGAGCAGAACTTGATGTTTATCGCCGCGTTTCAATCCTTCCAGCAATTCAGCAATTGCTTTCGGCTGATCGCCCGATGGTTCGTAACTTGAGACTAATTCGAATTTGTTCATATTCTTAATTGTAATTAGCAAAGCGTAAATGGTAATATATGAAATCGTTCTAAATCAAAACAAAATTTTCTGAATGAGAATTCCACAAGATTGCCTGCTAATTTTTTTTTAACTTTGTGTGTTAATTATCGATTAGAAAATGGTGAACACGTGACAATCAAGGAAACACAGGATGAAATTGTAAAAGAGTTTGAACAGTACACTGACTGGGAAGACAAATACAAACGAATAATAGATCTGGGCAGGCAGCTTGCTTCGATTGATGAAACTTTCCGGACTGATAAATACAAACTGAGCGGATGTCAAAGCCAGGTGTGGATTAACGCTAAACTACAAGACGGCAAAATATTATTTGAAGCCGACAGCGATGCGGCTATTGTAAAAGGTCTGGTTGCACTAGTTATCAGAGTTTACTCTAATCATACACCCGATGAAATTCTTTCATCTCCGCC
>JAJYXU010000174.1 GCA_021801605.1 Bacteroidota bacterium | reverse complement strand
TCTATATACAAATGATCCTAACGAATGAATATCCTTATAATTGCATTATCTGGCATCGGCGATGCGCTAATGTTTACACCGGCGCTTCAAAAACTTAATGATGAAGTACCGGGGGCAAATATTGATGCACTTGTAATGTACGGCGGTGTAAAAGATATTTATGAAAAACTCCCTCAAATTTCAAAAGTCCATTATTTCGATTTTCTCAACAAATCCAAACTTGAATCACTTCGTTTTGCTCTGAGTCTCAGAAAAAAATATCATGCAACTATTAATGTTTATCCTTCCAATAGAAGAGAATATAATTTGATTGGAAGATTGATTGGAGCTAAAAAGCGATTTGCCGTAAACTATCTCAGAAAAGATTTTTCAAATTTTGGTTTCTTAAACACATCCCGCGTTTTAGAAGATGACAACCTTCACAATGTTGAAGAAAATTTTCGCATGGTTGAAAAATTGGTTGGTAAAAAAATAAATGAAATACCGGCAATGCAGTTTTGTCTACGGAATGATGATTCGGAATTCGCAAAGGAATTTTTAAGAGAGCAGTTAATCGTAGAAAATGATCTTGTCGTTGGATTTCACCCCGGATGTTCTTCATTAAAGAATCATGATAAGCGAAGATGGGAGCCAAATAAATTTGCCGAGCTCGGGAAAAAATTAATTGAGCAGTTCGGAGCTAAGATACTTGTTTTTGGCGGCAGCGAAGAGGAAGCGCTGAAAGATATTGTAGTTACAAATATTAATTCATCCAACGCCAGACCGGTTAATGTACTTAGTCTATCCAACACCGCTGCCATTATGAAACGCTGCAATACATTCATTACTAATGATTCCAGTTTAATGCACGTAGCTTCTGCATTGAAACTGAATGTTATTGCAATCATAGGACCGACAAACATTAATTATATTCGTCCATGGCAAACAGATTTTCAGATTGTTTCACTTAATCTTGATTGCTCGCCTTGTTTTTACTATTCACCCAAACCTCTTACATGTACGCGCGAAGATGTGAAGTTCAAATGCATTAAAGAATTGTCTGTTGATTTTGTTTTTGAGAAGGTAGCAGCGCAGATCAAGAATCTGCGCCACTCTTCTTAAGATTAGTAATTATAAATTCAGCACACTCATCAATATCATCAAAACATTTTAGCAAACCGGTTTTGCGTTTCTCTTTGGCAATCTGTTTTTCTATCACCTCAGTAATTTCATTCCACAATGAACTATGACAAGCAAACGGTTTTTGCGGAATCATTTCTTTATTCATGTATTCCCAGACTAACGCAAGTTCAAGAAGTGTTCCGGTTCCGCCTTGAAGAACAACAAATGCATCCCCGATTTCAATTAAATTTTTCAACCGTTCGAAAAGAGAATGAGTAACAATTTGTCTTGTTAGATATTTACTTGCCGCCGCGTTATAAATATCTAAAGTTACACCGATTGCTTGGGTTCCGTTTTCACTTGCGCCTTTGGAGACAGCATCCATAATACCTTGAAAACCTCCGCTACAAACATTGATACCACTCTGCGCTAATTTTTCGCCGAGACGATATGCAACTTTATATTCTCCGTCCCCTTCTTTGGGAATTGAACTGCCAAATACTGTAACAAATTTCTGATTATCGAACATTAATTTTCCAGAACCGGTTTTTCGGCATCTACCCATGCAGAATAGATCAAAGAAGATAAACTTAATGCCGCTGAATTTATTTCATTTATTGTAACGTATTTAGTTTTGAACCAGAACAAGCGGTAATATTCTTTGTCAAACTTTCCTTCTGTCTTTTTTGAAGCGAGATTATCTGCAAATAAAATCGTTTCGACATAATCATTAGCTTCGACAATATAGTCAAAGACATAATCAGGAATATTGGTTACATAATAGGGAGAATGGTATTCATATTTTTTTTCGATAACAGGCAAATAGTTATCAAGCATTTCTATTTCATAACGGAAGTGAACACCTTTTTGATCTGTAAGCTGTCCATTATAATTTACTGTTGCGTGAAGCGGCTGATGTCCATCACCAACATAATGTGCAAGATCTGAAGAATATAGAAGCACCTTTTGTTTATCTTTTGCTTTAAAGGCGTTTATTAATTTATAATATGTATCTTCTGTTGCCCACGGAAGAATTCCTTCCTTTGTAACTACTTGTTCACTATAAAGTTTATTCAGAGTATCACGGGACATTATTACGTAACCATTTGAAAATTCTTTGTAGTAATCAATATCAATAAAATGTTTCGGTCCTTCCGATTTATCATCGCGTTTACGATTATCCGGGTCCACCGAGTGTTCGACAATGGCGGATTTAAACGCTTCTGAAAATTTCATTTCTGCAGGTAACTGCTTCATAGCAAATGCGGTAATTATTTTATGCCCCTTATCACCCCAGCCGAAAATTAAAACAGTTGGAATAAGGAAGAGTAAAAGCGAATTCGAAAATATTTTTTTCAATTGAATCTCCTTATCGGTTAAATTGATTCAGGACGATTCTAAAAATTATCGAATGGAAATATTTAATGCAGAGAGTGCAGAGAAAATGCAAAGTCCGCAGAGGATATTGATATTTTTAGAACCGCTCTTCACTAATTTCTTGGATAGACTTCTCAATAATTTTAACTGCCTCTTTAACTTGTGCTTCCGTAATAACAAGCGGCGGTGCAAATCGAATTATATGACCATGAGTTGGCTTAGCAAGTAAACCATTATCGCGCATCTTCAAACAAACATCCCAGGCTTCTTTCCCATTTTTTGGTTTGATGACAATGGCATTTAACAATCCTTTACCGCGGACTAATTCAATCATATCGGATTTTATTTTTCTAACTTCCTGACGGAATAAGTTACCAAGTTTCTCGGCATTCTCATCCAACTTTTCCTCTTTAAGAACTTTCAGAGCCGCAGCAGCAACTTTTGCAGACAATGGATTTCCGCCAAAAGTAGATCCATGCTCACCCGGTTTTATTACAAGCATCACATCATCATCGGCAAGCACAGCAGAGATCGGCATTGTTCCGCCTGAAAGAGCTTTTCCCAAAATTAAAATATCGGGTTTAACATTTTCATGATCACAGGCTAACATTTTACCCGTTCTTGCTAAACCGGTCTGTACTTCATCGGCTATAAACAAAACTTTTTTTGCTTTGCACATTGAATAAGCTTTAGAAATGTATCCTTCATCCGGAACGACAACACCGGCTTCGCCTTGAATCGGTTCAACCAAAAACCCGGCGACATTTGAATCTTCGAGTGCTTTTGAAAGTGCATTTAAATCATTGTACGGAATTTTTATAAATCCAGGCGTATAAGGTCCAAATCCTTTGTAGGAATCCGGATCGTTTGACATTGAGATAACAGTAATAGTTCTGCCGTGAAAGTTTCCTTCGCATACAATTATCTTCGCTTCATTTTCTTTGATTCCTTTTTTATCGTAAGCCCATCTTCGGCAAAGTTTCAGTGCTGTCTCATCAGCTTCAGCACCGGAATTCATGGGCAATATTTTTTCATAACCAAAAAACTCTGTTATAAATTTTTCGTAAGAGCCAAGACAATCGTTATAAAAAGCTCTTGAAGTGAGAGTGAGTGTTTTAGCTTGCTCAATCATTGCATCAACTATTTTGGGGTGACAGTGCCCTTGATTGACTGCAGAATATGCTGAGAGAAAATCATAATATCTTTTACCTTCTACATCCCACAAAAAAACTCCTTCGCCTTTTGAAAGGACAACCGGAAGCGGGTGATAATTGTGCGCACCGTATTTTTCTTCTAGTGCAATGTAATCATGTGTTAGCATAGAAATTCCTTTTGATAATTTTGTCTTCAAACTTATTAATAAAATTATTCAGTTCCGAAATAGTACAGATTAGCGATTGGAGTTAAGCCATTGATCAATTGTGATTTTTAAGAAATGTATATTAATTGGTTTTGCAATATAATCGTCCATTCCCGCAGCAAGACATCTCTCTCTGTCTTTCATACTGGAATGTGCAGTTACAGCAATGATTGGAATTTTGGAAACAGGACTGTCTATCTCGCGGATTTTTTTTGTGGCAGTTATTCCGTCAACGTCAGCCATTTCAATATCCATTAAAATCAAATTAAATGTTCCCGACATTGCCGACTGAATTGCATCATTACCGTTAGAAACTGCTTCAACGTTATATCCAACCTCTCTTAGAATTTTTAGTTCAAGATTCTGGCTGATCGGGTTATCTTCAACTAAAAGAATTTTCTTTTTTGAATGATGATCAAGTTTAGCTTCCGGTTCAGGTTGAGCTTCTAATTTGGATTGAAATTCTTCGTGAACTGCAACTGAAGTTTCCTCTTGATCGGCAGATTCGATTACGGCATCCGGTAGTAATTTCATTTTTACATTGAATGAAAATTTACTGCCGAGACCAACTTTGCTTTCAACATGAATTTCACCGTGCATCAGACGCACAAATTCTCGTGATATAACTAAACCTAAGCCGGTTCCCTCTTTAACTCCTTTCTTATTTTTCACTTGAATGTATGGTTCGAACAACATAGAAAGTTTATCGCTCGGAATTCCAGCTCCAGTATCTTGAATAGAAGTTATAATTTCAATTACGGATTCAGTCATGGACTTTAATTCAATATTCAAAGCAACTTTACCATGATCTGTAAACTTCACAGCATTACTAAGAAGGTTCAATACAATTTGTCTGTAACGGGTAGGGTCGCCATAAACTTTTTCTGGAATTGAATCATCAAAAGAATATTCCAGTTCCAATCCTTTTGACTTAGTTGACTGGTTAATGATTGATATTGCTTTGTTAGCTTCATCGCGTAAGTTAAAATCAATTTCATTAAGGTCCATTTTACCGGCTTCAATTTTTGAAATATCGAGGATATTGTTGATTATATCCAGCAATGATTCAGCGGCTAAATGTGCATCTTGAGCAAAAGTTTTTAGTTCATCTTTACTTTCGAATAGATCGTTTTCAATTAAAGTTAAAAAGCCCATCACGGAATTCATTGGCGTACGGACTTCGTGACTCATATTAGCAAGGAATTTAGATTTGAAATTGCTCTCCTGCTGAGCTTTTTTTGCGGCAGTATCTGCTTTTGTTTTTTCTAAACGTAATGCATCGAGCGCTTTTTGTTTTTCATTTTCGGCTTGAACCTGCTGAGTAATATCTTGAAGACTTCCTTCAAATAAAACTTGCCCGGTTTCTTCATTCTCAAAAGTTCGAACATTCATACGGACAGTAATCTCAGCCCCATCTTTCTTTTTGTAAGGAACGCGGTAATTGCGGACTTTACCCTGTTTCTCCAACAGTTTGCTTAACAATTCCCAATCACTCTTGCGTTTGAAGATATCGTCTGCCAATCCTAATTTTTTGATTTCTTCTTCTGAACCATAACCGAGCATTTTAACTAAAGCAGGATTTATAGTTACAAATTTTCCGTTGTGTGTAAATTGAAAAATTCCTTCGGCAGAATTTTCGAATAGGTATCTGAATTTTTTTTCAGATTGCGAAACTTCAAAACTTTTTATAACAGACTCATGGCGTAACCTATAGTTGATGTAGCTAGCCACAATAGCCATTATACTGATTATTAAAACAAGTAAAACAGATTCAACCATGTTGGGAAGAATAAAAATCTGTTTGCTGTTAAAGATAATGGAGGCAGCAAAAACCACATTGTAATAAATGGCAACGACAATCTGATTAGTTACATCCCAACTAAGGAAGAGAGCGGCGGTAAAAATTATTAAACTGATTATGTGTGAATTAAATATTAGAGTTTTTGGTATAAGAAAAATCATTATTCCGAAAGAACTGATAATAGAAAGAAGGAGAATATGGATAAGTATTACAGGATGCTTTTTACCAAACTGTGTATTTGAAATTAGAAGAAGTATAAATGCTATTAATATTGCCGAGAGGCGTGATAGATAAATTTCCACACTAATATTCTGAGAAGAGAAATAACGCACCTCCAAAACCATTGCAATGAGATCGGAAACAACAATAAATTTGGCAAGTGCTTGGAAAGGTGCAATTAATGCTTTTTTGCTCTCTTCCTTAAAGAACTCGAATCTTTTTCTCTCTCCGGTATTTGATAAATTATAATCTAAGTTCACGGCATTCTAAGTGAGTTTTTTTAAGTAGGTTCTATATTTTTTTCGTAATTTTTCGTGGGATTCCATTACAGTCATCATCATTCCCATTATTGCAATCTTCTACAAACACTAAAATGGTAAAATTTTACCAGTTAAATAAAGAAATTTGATATAATAATCAAACTTACAAGTCCACAAAGGTGAAAAATGTTGGATATTTTATATAAGATTGATGTATGGCTTCTTTATTTCATTAATCATTCTTTATCCAACACTCTGTTTAATAAGCTATTTCCATTTATTACTGAGGTGAAGAACTGGTACATAGCTTATATCATTCTATTTCTTATTCTTATAATTAGTGGAGGAAGGATCGGAAGAATAGCTGCAATTGTTTTAATTTTATTAATCATTACTACAGATCAATTCAGCAGTTTTTTTCTGAAAAATCTTTTCGCTAGGGTTAGACCATGTAATGTTTTTCCCGATTTAAATATTTTAGTGACATGTACCGAATCATTTTCATTCCCGTCTTCTCATGCTGTTAATAACTTTGCGGCGGCAATGTTTTTCACTAAAATCTTCCCGAAGTTAAAATGGTCTTTTTTTACAGTTGCAACATTAATGGCATTCTCACGCCCGTATGCTGGGGTTCATTATCCATCCGATGTTATTGGGGGTGCATTAATTGGTCTGGTGTTTGGATACATTTTTGCTCTTATTGCAATCAAGATCGACGATTTATTCTTACAGCGTAAAACAAAAATTACAGATAAATATGAAAGAATTGAATTCAGATAATAAATTTAGGAACCCATGAAAACAAAACTAGAAATAGCCAAAAATTGGCTCCCGCGTTATACCGGAACTAACATCGATGATTTTGGTGATTATTTATTGCTAACAAATTTTCAAAATTATGTTACAAAATTTGCCGATAAATTTAATTGCGATGTTCAAGGCATTGGCAAACCAATGCAATCTGCAACCAATAGTGCAGGATTATCAATCATCAATTTTGGAATCGGATCTGCAAATGCAGCTACGGTAATGGATTTACTTCTAGCCCGTGAACCGAAAGGAGTTTTGTTCCTTGGCAAATGCGGTGGATTAAAAGATTCAACTGAGATTGGACATTTCATTCTTCCAATAGCCGCAATACGTGGGGAAGGAACAAGTAACGATTATCTTCCGGCGGAAGTCCCTGCTTTGCCGTCATTCAAATTGCATAAATTCGTATCCGATAAAATTGTATCTAAGAATGTTGAGTATAGAACCGGAGTTATATATACAACGAACCGCAGACTTTGGGAGTGGGATGAAAATTTTAAAAATTATTTAAGAAAACTCGGTGCAATTGGAATTGATATGGAAACCGCTACTATTTTTATTGTCGGTTATGCAAATCAAATTGCCCGCGGCGCGCTTTTACTGGTTTCAGATTTACCAATGTTTCCGGAGGGAGTAAAGACCGAGGAAAGTGATCGTTCAGTAACTCAAAATTTTGTGGATCTCCATCTTGACATTGGTATTGAAGCCATGACGGAAATTGAAAGTAAAGGTGAAGCCATCAAACATTTTACATTCTGAGCTGGCACTAATGTTGACCCTTAGTAGTGGCAGAGTGCGAAAATTGGACCAATATCAAAGTTTGGTACAAATTAAATAAATAATTTTCGTACAAAGTGAACAAAATGCGTAGTAATAACTATACATTATATTAAAGGAGTGAATATGAAACGTACATTCATAATCAGACTAATGATTTTGATGGCTCTCGTTTCAGGATCAAGAATGATTTTTGCTCAAGGAACCGAAGATGCTGTTAAGAATACTTTGAGTAACTTGTTTGACTATAGCAAATCAAAAACCTACGAAAAAGCAGCATTGCTGATTGCTTATGACGGTGAAGATAAAACCAGAAGTCATAAAGACGCTTTGAATCCTGCCAATAAAGAAGAATTGAATCAAGCGAAAAGAAAGTGTAAAGAAATTGCTGCGCTGATTGAGTTAAGTAATAAGTACACAATTAGTAAATTTTCTACGAACAAATCAGATGGCAAAGAAGTCTATACCATTGAAGTTGATTTTATTAGCGGTGACCAAAAACTTGTTAAGTCTTATAGTTTCATAAATGACGGAAAGGGATTTCTGCTGACCAATGTAAATTAATCTTTTTTCATCAGCAGAATTTTTTAAGTTCTGGTTTTTAAAATATTTTTTTCGCTTCCCTTCTTTACCAGCATAACACCGCCTAGAATTATAACTGCGGCAAGAATTATCCAACCGGAGATTTTTTCATCAAGTACAAGCCAGCCAAGGAATAATGCTATAATTGGATTTACATACGCATATGTCGCAACAAGTGAAATAGGCAAATGTGCAATAGCGTAAACATAAGAGCCGTAACCAATCAATGAACCAAAAATTACTAAATAGAGATAAGAATAAAATCCGGATGTTGTGAAATTAAATTCATTACCTTCACCAATGATTAAACCCAAAGCTGTCATTACAACTCCCGCTATTATCATTTGAGTTGCTGCGCCCATTAACGGATGTACAGTTACTTTTTTGTGCTTGGAATAAACTGTTCCTGCAGACCAGAGAAAAACTGCGAACATCAGACCAATAACTCCGCCAATATGTGATGAATCAAATAAACTTTTTAGATCTCCGCCAAAAATTAATGAGACACCCGCTAAACCAAGAATCAGCCCAAAAATAATTGTTAGATTAATTTTTTTTCCTTCAGGAACCATTGCCTCCATTCCAACTACCCAAAATGGAACAGTTGTGATTAGTAAAGCAGTCAATCCGCTTGGCATCCATTGCTCTGCATATACCACCAATCCATTTCCTCCTCCTAACAAGAGAAGTCCGCTAATTCCAAGATGAAGTATATCGTTCTTATTTGGCAGTTTATATTTCCTTAGTAGAAGAATCATCAACATAATAGGACCGGCAGCAATCCATCGCAAACCCGTAAATAAAACCGGCGGTAAATTTTCGACACCAATTCTGATTGCCAGATATGTTGTTCCCCAAACTATATATATAGAAAGTAACGAAAGGTAAGCCCGTGTATTTTTTTCTTTTTCCAATTATAATTTCCATTTGTAAAATCGTTTGCAAAAATAGTATTTAATTAGATGAAAGCTATGGAAAAGGGCACCGGTTATATATTTTCCAAAATCAAAAAAAACTTAAATATTTTGTAACTTTGAAAGACTCAAAAATTGATTACTAATTATCTTATCAAGGCAAATATGTTTAAGAAATTACAAGAATGGACAGCTCCTTACCTGTGGATCAATAATAATGTTAAGTTTCTTGCAGTCTTAATTTTAGCCATACTTTCTTTTTATTTCTTAAAAAAAATCATCATTCCTATAATTCGCAAAATTGTAAAATCAACTTCCACTCAAATTGATGATGTTCTTCTTTCAAGAAAAGCATTAAATAAAATTTCATTCTTCGCACCGCTTCTTGTTATTGATTCATTTAGTTATTTAGAACCTTCTTGGCAATCACTTCTTAATCGTTTGATATCAATTTTATTTGTTTTGAATTTCACTTTCATTATAACTACTGTTCTCACAGCTGCAAATGAACTTTACGAAAAGAACGAAATGCGCCGGGAACGTCCAATCAAAGGGTACATTCAAGTAATCAAAATTGTAGTCTATATTATCGGAGTTATGTTGGTTGCCGGTATTATAGTTGGACGTTCGCCGCTCGAAATTATTATGGGACTCGGTGTATTCACGGCAATATTTGTACTTCTTTTCCGCGACCCGATCCTTTCGTTCGTCGCCAGCATTCAGATTTCATCTTACGATCTAGTTCGAGTTGGTGATTGGATTGAAGTTTCAAAATACGGCGCTGACGGAGAAGTGATTGATATCTCACTTACCGTAGTTAAAGTACAAAATTGGGATAAGACAATCACAACAATTCCTACTTACAAATTGATTGAAGATTCATTTAAGAATTGGCGCGGAATGCGTGATTCCGGTGTTCGCAGAATTAAACGCTCGATCAGTCTGGATCAATCCTCTATTAAATTCTGCACAGAAGAAATGTTAAACCACTTTGAAAAAATTAATCTCATCAAAGATTATATTCAAAAGAAAAAAGAAGAACTCAAAAAATTCAATGATGCAAGAAATATAGATCTAACAAATTTAGTAAACGGAAGGCGACTTACTAACATCGGCACTTTTCGCGCATATTTAAAAGAATATTTACGCCAACGCGATGACTTAGACTCAAAATATTCATTAATTGTAAGACAGCTTGCTACCGGTCAAGAAGGATTACCTATCGAAATTTACGTTTTCGCAAATACAACCGACTTTTCAAAATATGAAGATATACAAGCGGATATATTCGATCATATACTCGCCGTTATTCCTCAATTTGAATTGAACATTTTTCAGAATCCTACGGGAAGCGATTTTAGAAGAACAATAAAAAATGACTAAAAAAATGAATGTGCTAAAAAATATTTTTGAAAACCTTCCGAAAAATTTTAAAGGGGAATTCTTTGAAGAGATTCTTTTGGCAAAGGATTTCAAATTAGAACGAATTGTATCGGAAGGACATTCTTCTCCGGATGGTTTTTGGTACGATCAACAGAAGAATGAATTTGTTTTACTTCTTTCCGGTTCGGCTATAATAAGTTTTGATAATGGGGAAAAATTCGAGTTGAAACCGGGCGATTATTTGATTATTAATGCACATCAAAAACATAGAGTTGATCGGACTGATCCGCTTGAAAAAACTTTTTGGATAACTTTACATTATTAATATGAAGACAAAATTCATTCAGATATTTCTTTTCTTACTTCTCTTAGCTAAAATTTCATCAGCGCAGATCGAATCGCCAAGTATTGGCGGCTCGTTACATCTCGGCAGCATCAGCGGCAACTCACCGTTGGTTTCAAGTATTGGCGGAACATTTTTTTTCGATTTCTATCCCTGGTTTGAACATGATGCTTCTTTCAGAGCTTCATTTACTTATTCGCAGATGGTTGAAAAATTTCTTCCTGAAAACCGTACCGGCAGATACTATCCATTGATAAAAACTTTTTCTCTAAAAGGATTTATACGACAGGATTTTTCATTTCCGTTTTATATTGAAGAAGGGGCGGGATTTATTTATCTCAACGATCGTACATTTAGTGATGTCAACGTTTGGGAGACCGGAATAGGATTTAGTGCATTAGTTGGATATGATTTTAGAAAAGTTGGAACGAGTGGTTTTTCACTTGGTCTTGGAATTGATTACGGAATTACTTTCACTCAAACAACGGCAAATTATTTTTTAGTTTTTCTGCAAACGCAATACTACTTTTAATCAATACAAAAACATGATTTATAATGTCTCTTGTTTGGAGACTCAATGAATTGAGTCTCTACAATAATTTTTACAACTTATACAAATCTCTCATTAACTCTTCGAACTGCTGGAAGTACAAAGCTTGTTCCGGATCGCTCAGAGCATTTGGCGGGTCAGGATGAAACTCAATCATAATTCCATGAGCTCCAACAACTTTTGCAGCTTTAGCTAATGGAATAACTTTATTACGTTCACCCACTGCATGAGAGGGATCTACAATTACCGGCAGATGTGTTAATTCTTTCAGAACTGGAATTGCACTTAAATCTAACGTATTTCTTGTTGCGGTTTCAAATGTTCTTATACCTCGTTCGCATAAAATTACCTGCCTATTCCCTTGAGATAAAATGTATTCAGCCGCATTCAGCCAATCATCAATTGATGCGCTCAAACCGCGCTTCAACATAATAGGTCGGTGAGTTTTTCCAACTTCTTTAAGCAGTGCAAAGTTTTGCATATTGCGTGCACCAATTTGAAGTATATCCGATGCTCTAGCCACATCAGCAACCTGTTCAGTGTCCATTACCTCTGTAATTACAGGCATCTCATAATACTTTCCGGCTTCTGAAAGAAATTCCAATCCTTCCAAACCCAGCCCTTGAAAACTATACGGAGAAGTTCGGGGTTTAAAACAGCCGCCACGTAATATTTGTGCGCCATTGTCTTTGGCTTCAAGTGCGCATTGTAAAATCATCTCTTTCGATTCAACGGAACAGGGACCTGCAATAACAACAAAATTATTTCCACCAATTACCACATCTCTCACTTTAATGACTGTATCTTCACTCTTATATTCTCTACTTGCCAACCGGTAATTTTTTGATTTAGGTTTTTTAATAACGGAGTTCTGAGAATCATAAGAAATTGGCAATGCTGCTTTCAGAGGATCGGATTCTAAAATTTTTGTGTACTCAAGTCTTGTTCTACTTAATTCTTGAGAAGGATAACTTCCAAGAATTTTTATAAACCGTGTATATTGACCTAATTCATCCATAACGCTCTTGATCGTTTCGTCAGTTATGTTTCCCTCAAAGTCGAGATAGAACATTTCTTCCCACGGGTTTCCAATTATTGGACGCGATTCCAACTTCGTCAAGTTCACGTTGTATTTTCGAAAAACATTCAGCGCCTCTACTAATGAACCGGGAGTATGAGATGTTGCTATCACGATTGACGTTTTACACGGTATGCGCGAATCTACTTCCTCCGGTTTGCGGGATGCAATAAGAAAACGCGTAAAATTCTCGGGCTGGTTTGCAATGTCTTTTTGTAAAATTTTTAGATGAAAAAGTGTAGCGGCTTCTTCGCTTGCAATTGCAGCAAATGATGAGTTGCCAACTTCTTTTATTTTCTGAACAGACATTGCGGTATCAACAAAATATTCAACGCCAACATTCGGAATTGATTCCAAAAATTTACTGCATTGTGCGGCAGCTTGATGATGAGCCAAAACTTTTTTGATTTTTCTTATGGGAACTTCTTCAAGAGCCACAAGGCAATGTTTCACTTGAAATTTTTCTTCTCCTACAATTGAAAGAGTTGTATGAAGCAATAAATCATAAACCTCATTAATTCCGCCTGATGTTGTATTTTCGATTGGTAGAACTGCGTAATCAGCTTCTCCTTTTTCAACGGAATCAATTACTTCATCAAATAATTTTTTGAAGACAAAATTAAGCTCATAATCGAAGTGAGTAAAATATTTTTGAGATGCAAGAAAACTATACGAGCCCTCAATTCCCTGTATAGCAACTTTAATAGTTTTTTTCTTTTCACTTTTCGTATTCAGCTTTGTTTGAACAAAATTCTGTTGCAGCCGAACTGAGTCTTCAATTATTTCATAAAAAACTTTTGAGAGGAAATGAGAATCCAATCCTTCTTTTTTTCCCGCTCTAATCAAACGGTTAAGAAGTTCTGATTCCCTCTGCTGATCACGAATTGGCTTATGAGCAGTTTCTTTTGCAACTATAATATCTTTACTCAACTTTCTTCGTTGGGCAAGCAGTTTAATCAAACCGGAATCCAACTGGTTAATTTTATCTCTCAGCAAAGCAATATCTTGTTTCTTCTTAGCCATTTCTGTTCGTTCTATTTTCTATGGAATTGATAATTGAAACTAAATATTTTTTTATGATAAAAAAAGTCATTTGAAGGCTACCAAACTCATTTTGTTGACTAGAAATCAAATTGTTAGTAAGTTTGAAAAAGATATGAATCTCCATTATTCTATAATTAATGGAGTCTAAAAAAAAAAGATCAGTATCATGCTATTATTCGTCCTGCACTTTTAACAGCAGCTCTCGGCTACACATTCGTAGCCGTCAGTGTAATGATTGATCTTGGTCGTCCCTATTTTATCTGGCATCCGTTGATAATGTGGAATGGAAGTTCTGTTCTTTTTGAAGTTGGTATTTGCGTAATGATATACATGGCTGTTCTATATATTGAATTTTTACCGATTGTAGCAGAAAGATTTATAGGAAGAGTAAATCTTCCGGGATTCCTTAAACGATTTAACAACCCTCTTGATAAATTCCTACGCATTCTTGATAAAGGTTTAGAAAAGACAATGTTTATTTTCATCATTGCCTGTGTTGTGCTCTCTTGTTTACATCAATCTTCTTTAGGAACATTAATGGTAATAGCCGGACCGAAAATGCATCCGCTCTGGCAAACGCCGATTCTTCCACTTCTCTTCTTACTATCCGCTGTCTCGTTGGGATTTCCAATGGTAATTTTTGAATCGCTTATTACTTCCCGTTCGTTCGGATTAAAACCCGAGTTACATATTTTTTCTAATCTTGGAAGTATGGTTGCGCCTCTGCTCGGAATTTATCTTGCATTCAAAATTGGCGATATGATGATTAGAGGTACATTTGTCTATCTAACAACAATTACTACTGCAAGCGTGATGTATACTATAGAATTATTATTTGGCGTCATTATTCCATTGAGAATGTTTATGTCCCGTCAAGTCTTGAAATCGCCTCTCGGACTTTTCATTGCATCGTTCTTAGTTATCTTCGGAGTTTTTCTGAATCGCCTGAACAACTTTTTAGTTGCATATACACCGCCGTATGAAGTTCATTCTTACTTCCCATCAGTTGGAGAGATTTCCGTTACGGTTGGGTTTATCGCTTTCGAAGTTCTCTTATTCAGAATTATGGTAATGATTTTTCCAATTGTAAGCGTGCCTGAAATGTCACCGCAAAGGATAAAATATTCAGTTAGAGGAGGTGCGCTATGAAGGCGAAAATTTTAATTACACTTTTCTTTTGTTCATTATTTGTAAATGCTCAGACTCAAAAACAAGTACATCCAAATTTAAATGGAATTACATGCAAGACTTGTCACTCTTGCGACATTCCAACAAAAGAAAATCCATGTATTATTCCTTGTCCACGCGAAAAAATGGTATCAATTGATCAATCTCCGGAAGAAGGACCGGCAGTTTTAACGATAGACAAATTTAAAAAGCAGTCGGATATTTATGCACCCGTAATTTTTTCTCATCTTCTTCACGCAGAGATGAGTGGAATGGCGGGTGGATGTAAAATGTGCCATCACTACAATCCACCGGGACAAGTAATCGGGTGTTCAGATTGTCATGAGTTAACTCGAAAACGGGTTGATGTAAGTAAACCGGATTTGAAAGGCGCATATCACCGCCAATGTATGGCGTGTCATCGTTCTTGGAGCGGTAAAACTGATTGTGTAGAATGCCATCAACAAAACAGTACTGCTAAAAAATCGCAAGCTCAATCAATTGAAGATAAAAGCACGAAACGTGTTCATCCAAAAATCATAACTCCTACAACTATTAAGTTCGATACACCAAAGGCATCGGGAAAGATGGTGACCTTTTATCATTCCCAGCATATTGATTTATTCGGATTGGAATGCCAGAGTTGTCACTCAAATGAAAGCTGCATGAAATGTCATACAAAAGATAAAGCCGCATTGCTCAAAGTTAAAACTACAGAGCAAAAACATCTTGTCTGTGCAAATTGTCATAATACAAAAACAGATTGCAGCAGTTGTCATTCAAACTTTGTAAAAGAAGGATTTAATCATAAAGAAGTTACCGGATTTGATATTCAAAAATTTCATTCGAAAATTTCTTGCAATGTATGCCACCATGAAAAAGGAAAGTTCACCGGACTTAGTAAAGATTGTATCAACTGTCACGGTAAATGGACCCAAGTGAACTTCCAACATAAAGTTACCGGTGTGGTACTTGATGAAATACACTCAGTTTTAGAATGTACCGATTGTCATCAAGAAAAGAATTATACTAAATCGATTTGCTCAAATTGTCATGAAGATAAGTCGTATCCAAAAAATATTCCGGGTAAACTTGTTAAGAAAAACTGATGAAACAAGCAAAAAAATTATTTAGTAAGATCAGCTTAAAACTCATTTGGGTTGTAAGTGTTACTGCAATTTTGATAATTGGAGTTTATTCATACTTCAATGTAAAATCGCAAAGCGATGTTTTAATCTCAGAGGTTAAGCGTCATTCAAATCAGTTGAGCGAGTCGGTAAAGAATGCTACAAGAAATGTGATGCTTCTTAACGCGCGCGATCTGGTTCAAGAAATAATAGATAGAATTGGGAAAGATCCGTCAATTAATAATGTTCGAATTCTTAACAAAGAGGGAGAAATAATTTACTCGGCTCATAAAGATGATATTGGAAAGATGCTGGATAAACGCGCAGAAAGCTGTTACGCATGTCATGCCGAAAACAAAGCTCTGGAAAAACTTCCTATAAAAGATCGCACAAGAATTTTCAAACCAAATCCAGATTCAACCCGCATCCTTGGAATTATTAATCCGATCTATAATGAAAAATCTTGCTCAGAAGCAGATTGTCATGCTCATTCACCAAGAGCAAAAGTATTAGGAGTTCTCGATATAACTATTTCTCTGGGGGAAGTTGATGAGCAAATTCGTCAAAACGAAATTAGAGAAGTGCTTTTTGCAATTATTGCAATTACGGCAATCGGTTTTATAATTGGATTATTCGTAAAACGCTGGGTGGATCATCCGGTAAAGGAATTGATTAAAGCAACAGATCAGGTTACTGCTGGTAATTTGAATTATGCCATAAAAGATTTGAGCAAAGACGAACTAGGAACACTTGGCAAATCGTTCAACAATATGATAAAAAAACTTGATGAGACAAGCCAGCAGTTGTATCAATCTACAAAGATGGCATCTTTGGGACAGCTTGCCGCCGGTGTTGCGCACGAAATAAATAATCCGCTTACAGGTGTTCTTACATATAGCAGTTTTCTTCTGAAGAGAACTAAAGATAATCCTCAAATGCAAGAAGATCTTAGTGTAATTGTTCGAGAGACCATTCGCAGCCGAGAAATTGTTAAGGGTTTGCTGGATTTTGCCCGCCAATCAACCCCTAAGAAAAGTTTGATTGATGTTAACGAGATTATTAACAGGGCTGATGCTGTCATTAAGAATCAGTTAAAGATCAACCGTATTTCTCTTATTAAAAATTTTGATAGCTCACTTCCAAAAATCACCGTTGATGCAAATCAAATTCAGCAAGTATTCCTCAATTTATTTGTGAATGCGATTGACTCCATCGGAAACAGCAATGGATCAATTACAGTTACTACTTCGCAAATAAGTTTGTCTCCCAAAGGAATAACACAAATAAAAAATGCCGTTTGTGCTAAGAACCACACTTTGATTGATGCTGACCATAAAATTGGCGGAATGTCTTCGCTCAAAATAAAAATTAAGTCCGGGACTAATGAGGGTTTTGTTCATCTTGATCCGATATATGGAAATCATCATCATTACTTCGGCATCTCGTATGACAAAAACAGTGCAATTAATCTCTCTTGCCCAATTTGTGACATCTCTTTTATAGATAGAAATAGTAAATGCCCCAATTGCGGCGGTCCGGTTTATAAAATTCAAATTCCTAACCAAGGATTTATTGAAGGTTGCGCCTCGTTTAAGGATGACTGGCAAAAATGGGATTTGATTG
>JAJYXU010000010.1 GCA_021801605.1 Bacteroidota bacterium | reverse complement strand
CGACTTCTTTTAGATAAAAATGTAACAATAAAAAAATTTGACGCCAACGATATTTCACTGCAAGAGATTTTTATTGAACTTGCCGGTCATGAAGACAACGGAAAAAACGGTAAGGAGGTACGTAATGTTTAATTATAGAATTCTCAGCATTGTAAAACGCGAGTTAAAGGAAAAACTTTTTTCAAAATCTTTCATCTTAACAACCGTTTTGTTCCCTGTGTTTTTATTTATGGTTGTTGGAATTCAAGCGCTCCTTCACATGGATGAAGCTTATTCAAAGATCAGTATCGTTGCCGAGGAACAAAAATTAACTGATGCGTTTCAAAATGAGCTTGCCAAATCTGAATTAATGAAAAATGGTAAATATAATTTTAGTTTTTATACTATGACACGGGATGAGCTTAAACAATTTTTGGAAACAAATAAGAAAGAATTACTCGACGGTAAAATTACCGGAATCATTTATGTTCCTGTATCAGCTATGAAGGATAAAAAGCTTGAGTATTATTCCAAGTCGCCAACGAATCTTTCTTTAACACGTAAAATCGAGGGACCAATTAACAAAGTTTTAATCGATACTTATTTTAACAACAGGTCTCTTTCTGCCGAAGAATTGGACTTTGCCCGTAAAGGAATTGATTTCAACGGTTTCAAAATTTCGAAAGATAAAAATATAAAAGAGGAGGGATTTGGCAGCTTAATTCTTTCATACGTATTCGCCTTTCTACTTTACATTAGTTTGCTCATGACCGGGCAGATGATGCTTCAGTCTGTAATTGAAGAGAAAGCAAATAGAATTGTAGAAGTGCTGCTTTCTTCCGTTAGCTCAAAAGAATTAATGACCGGAAAAATAACCGGCTCTGCAATTACAGCTTTGATGCAAATGTCAATTTGGTTGGCTGCAATTGTTGCGGTTGCATCATCGGCAATTATTGCTCTTCCACCGGAAGTAGTTGTTGGCATCTCGACAACTCAGATTGTATTTCTGCTTGTAAACTTCGGCGTTGGGTCAGTTTTATTCCTTAGTCTGTTTGGAATGGTCGGATCTATTTTCGATAATCCGCAAGATGCACAAAGCGGAATGTGGCCAATAATGATGCTCATTATGATTCCTTTCTTCATCGCAATTTCTATGATGGAAAATCCCAACAGTCCCATAGGCAATGTTACTGCGCTGCTTCCGTTCACTTCGATTATGGTTATGCCGGTTAAAATGACGGTTGTTGATGTTCCCATCTGGCAATTGATATTAAGCGTTGTTGTTAATATAGCTGCAATCTTTTTTGTCTTCCCGATTGCGGGAAAAATTTATCGTGTGGGAATTTTACGAACTGGCAAAAAGCCGAAATGGTCCGAAGTTATTAAGTGGCTAAAGTATAAATATTAACCAAGTAAATGTGGAGACGCAGAGTTCTGCGTCTCTATGTATTATATGAATGAAAACGAACTATATCCATCTCTCGTAGAAAAACTTCACAAAGATTTTTTTCTAGCTGATAATTCTCTCCCCGTGGTAAATGATTTATCTCTAATCAGAGAACAACTCATCAAAAAGGTAGCTGAATTAATTTCTAGAGATTACGACCGCTTTCTAAATAATCTTTACCGTATTGACGTGAACGAAAAGAAAGTGAGCGAGATACTGCATTTAAAAGATAGAACAACCATTCCGGAAAAACTTGCAGACCTAATTATTGAGCGTCAATTGCTGAGAGTTAAAACTCAAATTCTTTACCGCGAAGGAAAATTTTAATCACCTCGGTCATTTAATCAATAAGTCACCTTACGCAAAAATGATAAAACGCTTTTTCAAAAAATATCCGGTGATAGATTATTTAGCTATTGCTTTCGGTTCGGCGATTATGGCAATTGGTATTGGAGTTTTTCTGGTTGATGCAAAAGTTGTCCCCGGCGGTGTAAGCGGGCTTGCTATGGCAATTCATTACCTTACCGGATTTTCTGTTGGCATGCTGATTTGGATCTTCAACATTCCTCTTTTTTTGTGGGGATTGAAAGAGCTCGGAAAACAATTTGGTATGCGAACATTTGTCGGCTTCACTCTCAATTCTTTATTTATTGATCTATTCCGAGGAGACGTTCCAGGATTTCATTACATTCGTTTCCAGGATTCTGCAACGATACAGGACCTATATAAACACGATTTTCTCTTTTTAATTTTAATTGGTTCTGTGCTAATTGGAGTTGGACTTGGAATCATTTTCAAATTTAAGGGAACTACCGCCGGTTCAGACATCATCGCTTCAATTTTGCACAAACGATACGGCATTAAACCGGGTCATGCTATTATGTTCACGGATATCTTTGTAATTCTCTTTGCCGGATTTATAATTGAAATCAAAAATCTTTCGCCAATCCGCCCGGCACTTGTGCTGACATTTTATGCGATTTTTCTTTTGTTCATTTCATCCAGATTGATTGACGTTATTATTGATGGATTTGATTACGCGCGCGCAGCATATATTATCTCCGATAAGTTTGTTGAAATCTCCGAAGCAATTATGAAAGATCTCGGCCGCGGCGTTACGGCGGTTGATACTCGCGGAGTTTATAAAAATGTTGAACGCGAAATGCTTCTTACAGTTGTTCCACTTCGTGAAGTAACAAAACTTGTGGATGTGGTAAAAGAAGTTGATCCTCACGCGTTTGTAATAATCTACAATGTTCATGAAGTTCTCGGCGAAGGATTTAGAAGAAGAATATGATTATCATCGTTTGTTAAAAATAAAAGGGACGACTTAAATTGCCCTGCTTTTCGTTTATCGTCTCGCAATTATTTCATAATAAGCCCTAATCCATTTTGCTGTCTTGAAACTTCACACTTTTAAATCTCAGACCCAAACTGATACACTATTTAACTAAACGCACTTCATTTTTAATACTGAAATAAAAGATTTTGCTGGCACAATGATTGAGTTCTATAAGACAAATAAGCACCCTCTTATTTAAGAAAACAAAAACTAAGTTTTCTCTCTGGCGGCGGTTATTTTGGTGAATGGTACTCGGCTGGGCTATTTGCTAAGGTATCCGCCCTGTTGTTTTAAAGAGTTTTGGTAATTACTTATTAATTGCGTAATTTTGCGCCACTTTCAAATGTATTGGATTATAAAATGAAGCGTACTTTTCAACCAAGTAGAACAAAAAGAAAAAATAAACACGGTTTCCGCGAAAGAATGTCTACCGCAAATGGGCGTAAAGTTCTTGCGCGCAGAAGAGCTAAGGGTAGAAAAAAATTAACTGTCAGCGACGAAGCTTAATTGAAACAATTTGGTCTTTCTGCAAAAGAGAGAATCAAAAGTAAAAACGAATTCGATTTAGTTTATTCAGCCGGAGAAATTTTATTTTCTTCTTCACAAAAACTCAAAGCTGTTTTTTTCATTCACAAAGAATCTGAAACGAGTGGAATTAAAGCAGCTTTTGCTGTTTCAAGAAAGAGCGGTAACGCTGTTTGGAGAAACAGGGTTAAACGGTTGTTCCGAGAATCGTTCCGTCAGAATAAACAAGAGCTTAAAGAGTTGGTCGAATTGAAAAACGTAAGTTTGTTAATTGTGTTCTCTCCCAACATGATCAATCAAACGAACCGCAAAAAGATTTTTCTGAAAGAAGTATTACCGGAAGTTGTAGATTTGATGAATCAGGTTAAGGCGAAACTTTAAAATGCGATTTATTCTGATAAATCTTATCAAATTATATCAAAAATTAATATCGCCTCTGTTTCCGCCCTCGTGCCGGTTTTATCCAACTTGCTCTGAATATGCCGTTCAAGCAATTACTAAATATGGTGCGTTGATAGGCGGAGCCAAAGCCGTCTGGAGAATTTTAAGATGCAATCCGTTTAACAAAGGCGGGTTTGATCCTGTAGAATAATTTTTTTAAAAGAACTCGTCCCGCATCTGCGGCGACAATTTATAGGAAAATGAATGGACAAGAATACTTCCATAGCGTTTGTGCTTATCGGAATAATTTTAGTAACATGGCTCTATTTCAATTCGCCCGCTCCGCAGCCGCCTCAAAAAAAGAAAACACAAACTTCTGCTGTTGAAAAGAAAGACACCGCAGCAACAACTCCTATTGCCCAGCAAAAAGAAGAAGCAAAACCCCAGGAAGAGATAAATCCTTTTGGTTCAAAACCGTTGCCGGAACAAATCATTACAATTGAAACCGATCTTGCAAAGATTGAACTTACAAATCACGGCGCAAAAATTAGAAGATATTTTCTGAAGAAATATAAAACTTGGTATCACAGTGAAATAAAGGACACAAATTTTTACAATCAACATGTTCAGCTGGTTAATACTGCCAAAGACGGTGGCGACTTCAATATTATTTTCGTTACCAAAGATGGGAAACGCGTTAACACATCATTTATAGATTTCACCTCGGATGCTAAGAATTATTACTATAAAGTGAGCGGCAAGGATTCTTTGGCTATTAACTACACGTTTACTACAGACAGCGGAAAAGCAATACAGAAAAATTTTGTTTTCTACGGCGACAATTATGCATCCAAAATTGATGTTGGACTTGAAAAAATGGATGACGTTATAAGCAGCTACAGATATGATGTTGAGTGGTCGAACGGTTTAAATTTTCTTGAAGAAAATTCTGTTGACGAGGCAAATTATGCAAACGCTAGTGCGTTTTCCGGTGATGAACAGGTTATTATAGATGCAAGCAAGGTAGGCGAAAAAGTAGAGAAAGACATTAACGGTAAAGTTGATTGGGTTGCTACCCGGGACAAATACTTTGCAATGATTCTGGCGCCAAATTCTCCAAGCAGCGAGGGGGGCGCATACTTTGAAGGAACACATATTGTAAACAACTACGGCGTACGGGAAATATACAGCGCCAGCTTAAAAATTCCTTTTAAGAATGAGAAATATCAAAAAGATTCTTTTACTCTCTACCTCGGACCGATTGATTATTCTGTTCTAAAATCCTACGGTAGAAATTTTCAAAATGTTTTTGAATTTGGAAGCTTCTTCGGATTAAAATTTGTGATTAGACCAATTTCTGAGTTCGTTTTACTGCCGTTGTTTAAATTTCTTCACAGTTTTATTTCAAATTTCGGTCTTGTCATCATTGTCTTTTCAATCATCATAAAATTTGCTCTTCATCCTCTAACGCGGCAAAGTATGATGTCTATGAAGAAGATGCAGATGCTTCAGCCCAAGATTAACGAGTTGAAAGAGAAGCATAAAGACAATCCTCAAAAAGTTCAGCAAGAAACAATGAAGCTCTATTCAACTTACGGCATCAATCCCATGGGCGGATGTTTACCAATGCTTTTGCAGATGCCTATACTTATTGCATTGTGGAGCTTATTCAATGTTACAATCGAAATTCGTCAGCAGCCGTTTATGTTGTGGATGACAAATCTTTCTTCACCGGATATAATTTACAGACTGCCATTTAAAATTCCTTTGTTCAACGTTGATATCATCAGCGGTCTTGCTCTGCTTATGGGTATAACCATGTTCATCCAACAAAAGATGACCGTTAAAGACCCTTCGCAGAAAGCTTTGGTTTATATTATGCCTGTAATGATGACTATAATGTTTATGAGCTTCCCTTCGGGATTGAATCTTTATTATTTTATGTTCAACGCTCTTTCTATTGGGCAGCAATATTATATTAATCATAAACACGATAACGTTGAGCTGGTACCGGTTGCAAATCCAAATAAGAAAAAAGGATTTATGGCACGCATGATGGAATCTGCCGAGAAGCAGGCTCAAGAACAAAGAAAAGGTTCTCAGAAAAAAAGATAGCTGCCAGATTATAGTTGTTAGATTTTAGCACTTTGTTACTTGAAATAGAGATGGAATAATTATTGTATGAGGTCATCTTTTATTATAAAAATTTTTACTCTTTCTCTATTTTTTTTTATAAATCTTTCCGCCCAAAATAAAACCACTCTTAAATTAGATCTCACCGAAAAAAATCTTCCGTTCGGCTTGATTGAAAAAGTTCACGTTAGTGTTCCAAAAATAGGACTTGTATTAAGCGGCGGAGGTGCGCGTTCGATATCCGAGATTGGTGTTCTCCGTGCGTTTGAAGAAGAGCATATACCTTTAGAATCTATTACCGGCACAAGCATGGGAAGCATTATCGGCGGGCTTTATTCTGCGGGTTATTCAATTAACGGACTTGATTCAGTTTTGATAAATACAAACTGGGACGAATTTTTTTCACCTCAGCAATCAACGCGAAATGATTTATTTATAGATCAAAAAATCTCTGAAGACCGCGCTATTCTTTCTTTTAGAATGGATGGACTAAACCCGATTATTCCCAAATCAATCAGTTCAGGTCAACGCGCCGCAAATCACTTAAACTTACTTGCCATCAATGCACCTATCCTCGCCGATAAAAATTACAATAATTTTATCTATAGATTCCGCGCGGTAAGCACCGACTTAATTTCCGGGAAAGAAGTTGTTATTGATAAAGGATCGCTCGGTTTAACAATGCGTGCAAGTTCTAGTGTAACACTGCTTCTTCCTCCGGTAAAAAAAGATTCATTATTATTGGTTGATGGTGGATTGGTTGCCAACATTCCGGTGCGGGAAGAGCGAGCACTTGGTGCGGACATTGTTGTGGCTGTAAATGCTTCAAGCCCGCTTTCTACTGAGTCGGAATTAAATTTTCCATGGACAATTGCAGATCAACTTGTAAGCATCCCTATGAAAATCTTAAACGACCAGCAGTTACGGGAAGCAGACTTTGTCATCCAACCGAATTTAAACTCAAGAAAAAATTCAGACTTCAAAAATCTTACCGATGTAATTAAAGCCGGATATGATGCAGCCAAACCGGTTGCAATTAAAGTGCGCGATGAATTTGAAAAAATGTTTAAAAGTAATTTGGCAAAAAACACAAAAATATTTAGAAATCTACTTTTGAATAAGAACCCGGGTGAATTAGAAAAAAATCTTTTTAATACCTTAACAAACAAAGACTCAGTTTCGAGCCAGGACTTGTTATTCCATCTTTATAATATATTCAGCGGTGGTTATTGGCAGGACATGTCTTTGGATATTGATGAACGCGACGGTGCATCATTTATTACAATCAACGCAATAGAAAATTTAAAAGTCAGCAATATTAATGTTGAGGGGGCAACAGACAGCAATATAACTATGGTGCTGGGTAAAACTTCAAAGTTGCTGAATAAACCGTTCAATCCCCGTAATACATTTAATGTTGCACTTGATATTTTACGTAAATATAAAAGCTCCGGCTTATCTCTTGCCAGAATTGAAAAGATCTCCTTCGACGATAAAACCAATACTCTCTCTTTCAAGCTGAGCGAGGGCTTAATATCAAAAATTGTTATCGAGGGAAACGGCGAAACAAATGAAAAAATTATTACACGCGAGTTCCCCTTAAAAGCCGGCGACATTTTCAAGTATGCACTTGCAGAGAATGGTCTAACAAATTTGCGCAGCACAAATTTATTTGATCAACTCGATCTGACGATCTTACCCAGCGATGGAGAAAATGAATTAAAGCTAAAGGTTGCAGAAAGAATCTCAAGCGTTATTCGTTTGGGTATGAGAATAGATAACGAAAATTTAGCACAATTTTCTCTCGATCTCAGAGATGAAAATTTTAACGGCACCGGAACAGAAATTGGTGCAACTATATCAGGCGGTACGCGAAACCGTTCTTACAGCATAGAACAAAAAGCCAACCGGGTTTTCGATTCATACCTTACTTACAAAGTGCGTGCATTTTATGAATTCAATGATATAAATGTTTACCGAAACGATTTGCTCCGTACAGACAACCATTTCAGAAGAAGTAAAACGGGCGAGTACCGGCAATTATATTTAGGCGGATCGTTTGGAGTCGGTTCGCAGGTAGAAAAATTTGGAAATATTCTTATCGAAGCACGTTATCAGCGCGATGAAATAAAGAATAAATTAGATTATACCGGCCCGACTTATATTAAAGATATTTCAAGTCTGCGTTTTTCTCTTTTTATAGATTCACAAAACGAATACCCTTATCCAACCGTGGGATTTTTGGTTAAAAGTTTTTACGAAACAGCGCAGACCGCTCTTGGTGGAGATATAGGATACACAAAATTTTATTTTGATTATAAAAATATTATCAGTTACCGAAGTATAAATACATTCAGCGTAAGAGCGGTACTCGGGTTGGGTGATGGGACGGTTCCTCTTAGCGAACAGTATTCGCTTGGCGGACAAAATACTTTCTTTGGATTACGAGATAATGAATTTCGCGGGAGACAAGTTTTCTTAACATCGCTTGAGTATAGATACAAACTTCCGATAAAAATTTTCTTTGATACATATCTTAAAGCACGCTACGATCTCGGTTCTATCTGGGAAGAAAGAGAGCAGATCCGCCTTAAAGATCTAAGGCACGGAGTAGGCGCAACTTTATCGTTTAACACGCCGGTAGGGCCTGCGGATTTTTCTGTCGGTAAAAGTTTTTACTTCATGAATAAACTTTCGAACAATATAATAGTCTGGGGTCCGACTTTCTTCTACTTCACAATCGGTTATTATTACTAATCATGCACTTTCGTTTTCTGATGCTCTCTCGGCAAGCGCATAATATTTAATTTCCAATACCGAATCCCCGCATTTTTTATAATGTTTTGAAAGCGCATAGTAAATTTTACTTTTTTGATTAACTGAAGAAACCGATTCGTTAATTACATCAACTATCTTTTGATTAATTGGAAGATTAATTTCATAGTTGTATAAATTAAGAAGATTCATCAGCGGTTCGTGAGATTCCGGCTTAAATGAAATAGCCCGTTGATAATAGAAGAGCGCATCTTTTACATTATTGAAATAATCGGTCTGGTTTTCAAAAACCTTCCCCGTCCACATCGATAAATCGAATGAGCTACCGGGTATTTCTTTGATGAGCTTTTCCGTGAACAATTTTATTTCATCCGGTAAAAGTGTCGGGTTGGCAAGTAAAATTTTATATACTCCGATATCCGAAAGATTTATTTTAATCGCCTCTTGAAATGCATCAAACAATTCATCCGAAGATTTTGAGCTGCGAAAAGTTTCTTCTATTTTATTTATTTCATCAAGATTCACATTCAACTCCTGTTCCAATTAAAGCGTCAATAAATGCTTTATCAAATTCTCTTTTGTAAATTTTGGCAATCCCTCATTGAACTCAACCGTTTTATTCTTATCCCACTGCTTCGAGGCAGATTCAATATATTTATGTGCGGGTAGAAATGCAAAACGTCTTTCCAACAAACTGTTCTTCTCATCAAAAATAAAAAAGGCAATTACTACAGGAATATGAAACTTGTTGCGCCAGCGCTCGTATGATTCTATTGCTCTGATATTAACTAAAAATGATTTTATGTGTTTTCCTCTCCAATCGAGAAGCGCGCGTTTGCCTTTGTAATTTATTACAACATCGGGTTTGTTTTTTCCTTTTTCCCACACTTTTTCATAGCGTCTATCTTCGCCGAATATTTTGAAATCTATGCCCTATTGAACAAGCAAATTCTTTCCGGCTCGTTCAGCAAGATCGTGCAATTTGTAGTTGCTTCGAAATTCATCTTTAGATTTTGCCGGGTGAAAATTGAGGGCTTTCATTTACAAAATAAAAATAATTGTATAATAATTCTTTTCATTCTAAAAAGGGATTCACAACTTTTACGCCTTTGATAATTTGCCCGCTGTTTAAATCTTCGGTTAACAAAGCAGAACATTTTGCCGCTTCTGCCGAAACAACTATAAGCGCATCCCAAAATGAAATCTTATTGAGCAGACTAATATCTACCGCGTCTTTTATCATTTCTACAGTTACTGCTATTATGTCAAATTTTTCGAAACTGTTTATAATTTCTTTAACTACCAGCGGATTTGCGTTAAGCTTTTTTACTGCAGTTACATAAAACTCTTGCAGTACTTGTGTAGAGATAACAACGGCATTTTCATTTGCTGCTTCTTTAAGCAGAAGACGCGCTTTCTTCTGTTTCTGCTTGTTAAATTTGTCAACAGAGTGAACAAGTATGTTAGTATCAAAGAAGATTTTATTTTTCATAAATATCTTCCCGGCTCCATTTTATTCCTCTGGAATTGGCGTTCGCTTTATCCATCAAAGAGAAACAATGGTCTAACCAGACAGCGTCTTTCTGCTCAATTTCTTTTGAAAGCAATTCTCTTATTAAAGCATTTAAAGACTTACCTTGTCTCTGAGCATGTTTACGCCCTTTCTTGAGAAAATTCTCGTCGAACGATAATGTTAAGTTTGGCATATTGTCCACTTTTTGTTATTACACATATTATGTGTAAATATAGCGTGTCTCATTCCAAAATTCAATTACTCTCAATCAATGCTTCTTTCTGGTAAAGAAACATTTAAATACTGTTCTACAATTCTGGTTCGAATAATGCGCAGACGGCGCCGGCAGGATCTTGAATAAAGCAATATCTTCCCATTCCGCCGCAGTTCTTCTGTTCAACTAAAATTTTTCCACTTAGATTTTCGCAAACAGAAATACTCTCATCAAAATTTGCGACAGTAATATAAATTAACCACTGTGCGGGCAGTCCTGCATTAGTACCGCGGGCATGACAAACTCCGGCAATGCTCGTTTCGAGTTTCGAGCGCATTCATCACATAATCATCATATTGTCCTATTGATATTGATCGCGGCTGCGGTTTCCATCCAACCACCTTGCTGTAAAAGTCCCGAATCTCTTCGGCATATACAATTGTTAAGTCTGTCCAGCCGATTATACCGATTTCCGGTTTAGTATTAGACATTGGTGAAATCCTTTCTAACTTTGTCTAGAAAATAAATTTTAATTGATAATGTAACAATAGAACAATCCATTTCGTCTGTAATGTAGAAAATAAAAATGTTTGAAGAACAACGATATCGTTTCTTAATTCAGCAATACAAGAATAAAGTTTACACTTACTCCATGTATATGCTGAAAAATAAAATGGACGCAGACGACGTTACCCAGGAAGTTATGATTAGAATCTGGCAGAATATAGATAAGTTTAACATGATGGCGGCAAAAACATGGATCATTAAAACAACGAATAATTTGTGCATAGATTTTTTGAGAAGGCGCTCGATAACAGTTAAAAGAGAAAATGAAATTGATGAGTTATTCGAAGACACATTCAGCACAAACAACAATAACGATAATCCTTATTTAACAACACACTTTAAAATGGTAGCGTCGAAAATAAAAGAGGCAATTCAAAATTTACCGGAGAATTTAAGAAGCGTTTTTGTTCTTTACGAAATTGAGGGACTGAAATACAAAGAGATAAGCAAGGCGCTGGGTATTCCAATTAATTCGGTAAAAGTATATTTGCTTCGCGCACGTAAAAAACTACAAGAGGAACTGAAAGATTATGAACCGCAAGAAATCGTTTGAATTAAACGAGGAGATGCATAATAAAATTATTTCCGTCTCTTACGGCGACGCGCCTTTATTAGATAGAATTAAAGTAATGCGTGCCGCCGCCACAAACGACGAAGTGCGCGACCTTCTCAATTCATACAAAAAAACTGCATGCGAAGTAAAGCAATTAGACTTAGAAGAATTTCCACAAGAGCTTTTAAAATCTGTTGAGAGCAAAACTGTTTCTTTGAAAAAAAATACCAATACTTTTTTTTACGATTTCTACTCTATCATTTTATCGCGTCCGATTCATTCTGCCGCCACTACCATATTATTGGTCGCCGCAATGGTTCTGTCTTTAATTATTAACAAACCGGTACAGTATAATTATTCTGCCACAGAGGTTAACGTTGCGGAAAAACAAGCTAAATATGCATTTGAAATTGTGGATAAAATTTTCAAAGAGACAAACATTACGTTGAAGAAAGAAGTTTTGGGCAAAGCGGTTGCAAAACCAATTTATGAAAGCATTGGAGTAGTAAATAAATTAATAAAAGGAGAAAAAAATGAAATCAACTAAATTGTTTATAGTCTTATTCTTTGCTTTGAGTGCTGGTGTGTTTGCTCAACAGAAAGAAGATTATTCAAAGTATCCCGGGTTTTTTGATTACAAAGAAATTGCCGGATTGAAGAATGCCGAGTCGCTTTCTGAGGTTTATCTCGAAGAAACTTTGCTGAAAATGGTCGCCGGTATGGCGCAGGATAAAAGCGACGATGTCAGTAATATGATCGGCGGATTAAAACTTGTTCAGGTTAATGAATATAAGATTGATAAAAGCACTATCTCAAATGTGGAAAACTCTCTTGATGTTATGGACAAAAGTCTGAAATCTAAGGGCTGGGATAGAATTGTCCGCACAAATAATCGTGGTCAACTAACAAACATCTATGTAATGAAAACTTCGAGCGACGAATTTGCAGGATTAACAATTCTTTCGTTGTCTAAAAAAACGGAAAGTGACGATACCGAAAAGTCTGATCTGTATGGAAAAGTTACTTGTGTAAATATTGTTGGTAAAATAGACTTGAGTAAACTTGGAAATCTTACCAAAGAATTAAACCTTCCGGGATTAGATAAGATGAAGGGAAAGGAAAAGAAAGACGAATAAGCTTAACTCCATGACCCGGTTTCTCTTTGTGACCGGGTTTTTATGTTGAATAAATTTAATGCCCTGTTTATAACCTTTCTTTTGCTTGCCGGATGTTTGGTGACTCAAAAAACATTTTCCGAGCAAGATATTAATCTTAAAAAACTTTCTGTAGAAAAGTTTGACGCCTCATTTCATATCCCTTACAACAACAAACTTTATGGTTATATTTATAACGTTGATCTAGGAACCAAAACCGATTTAAATACACAATCAATAAAACAGAGTAAATAGAAAATTTAAAGAGAAAATTATGATTAGAACGATCCGTCAATCTGTGATACCGGTTTCTTTTTTTGCTTTATTAATATTTGCCTCCGCTACTTCCGCTCAAAATAAAATTGCTTCTCCTGATGACAGCAAATTCTTGCCTACAAATGAAAATCGAAAAGAACACAACGAAAAGAATATTAAAGAAGTGTTTTCAGGAAAAAAGAAAAAGATTAAAGAGGAAAAAAAATTCGACGAGCCAAATAAGTTTGCCGAGTTTCAAAAAATGATTAGAACCAGAGAGGGTGAGTCAGAACCTGAATACTCGCCGAATTATCTGATGGAAGAGTTAAGCAAATCACAAAAGCAGAGCCGTCTATATAAAACAACCGATCTGAACTGGGTTGAGCGCGGACCCGGTAATGTCAGCGGAAGAACGCGCGGAATTATTGTTGATCCGGCTGATGCAACTAATAATACATGGTTTGCAGGATCCGTCGGCGGAGGAATTTGGAAAACTACAAACGCAGGTTTGTTGTGGGAAAACAAAACTCCGACTCTTCCTAATCTTGCAACAACAGTTTTAGCACAAGCGGCATCTAATCCGGATATAATTTATTGCGGAACCGGTGAAGGATTCTTTAACGCCGATGCGGTTAACGGAAGCGGAATATTTAAATCTGTTGATCACGGAAAAACATGGACCCAGCTTACATCAACAGCAAATCTTAATTTCAGCAACGTTAATAGAATAATTGTTCATCCGACCAACTCTAACATTGTTCTTGCTTGTACTAATCCCGGGCCAATTAGTTCAACCTACCCCGGCGGTATATGGCGGTCAACCGATGGCGGAATAAACTGGCAAAGAACATTTAGTTCTGGCTCAAGCAGAACTCAGGATTTGAAAGCTGATCCGTTAAATTTTTCAATTCAGTATTGTGCTGTTTATTTAGACGGCGTTTATAAATCAACTGACGGCGGATTGAGCTGGTCAAAATCGAGCAACGGACTTGTTACATCGGGCAGAATTGAAATTGCTGTATCCGGCAAAAATCCAAATTACATTTATGCAAGCGCAGAAATTCCAAATGGCTCTGCATTATATATTTCTGAGGACAAAGCGTCAACATGGTTTCTGGTAAATTCCTCAGATGGCGCAGTAAAGAACTGGTTCGACGAAGGCTATGGAGCCCAAGGTTGGTATGACAACACTATTGCCGTTCATCCTTATAATGAAAAAATTGTTTTTTTCGGAGGAATAAATATTTGGAAAGCGCAAATAACAGGATCCGGCAACAAGAAAGAACTTCTGGGAATAGATTATACTAACACAAATTCTTTTTTAAGTTTTATTCAGTGGGCGGGACAATACGCAGCCAGCGGAATAGGTAGAGGAGTTGATTTTTTTAACTTCGTGCCGTTAGCGAATTTAAATTTCAATCTTACCGATAATGATTATGTTGCAGTGGAGTTACAATTTGGCCCGGGCAAATCTCAAAAAGCTCACCGGTTTATAAAAGTTGGAACCGGTGACACTCAAACTTATCAATACAAAGATTATGTAACCGTTCCATTTGTAGCTTGGGATAAAACTAACAACAAACAAATCATGATCTCTTTTAGAGATTGGTCTAACAATGGCGTTTTCGATCTTGTCCCGGAAGATTGGTCGGATCCAGAAAATACAAAGAGTTATCCTAATCTTGGAAGAGAATATATTTCTGTTCATGCCGTTGATTATAACGCATCGTCGCCAGATCCGAATATTGCCAAAGACAACGGCATTGTTTACAAGAACATCTGGTCAATGTGGCCAATATTAGCTTCCGGCGCTGTTTGGAATGCAAATAATTTACCGGCTTCAACTTTATCAATTAAATACGGGGATGTACAAACACGCATTGCAAATTACTCTCGAGTAACGGATGGTTATGGTCAATACGGTCTTGGTACTAGTGCCAGAATTCATGTTGATCAACACAACATAGTTCCTATTCCGGTTAATCCATCCACCGAAACGTTTTGGATTTTAAGTGGCAACGATGGCGGTGTTGCCATCTCAAAAGATGGCGGAATAACCTGGCGGGAAGCTCTTAACGGCGGATACAACACAACGCAATTTTATGGTGTTGATAAAAAACCTGGCGCTAATGAATACGTTGGCGGGACACAAGATAATGGAACATGGATTTCTCTTAAAGGAGAAAATGCTTCACTAATTTCTGCATATACAAATGTAATAGGTGGAGACGGCTTTGATGTTGCGTGGCATTATAAAGATCCAAATAAAATTATTGGCGGCAGTCAATACAATAACTTTGCTAGAACAACCAATGGCGGAAGTAACTGGTTCTCTGCTATAAAAAATCTTGATGATGTTGGTTCCGGAAAAGGCGCATTCATTTCAAAAATTGCTAAATCGAACAGCGATCCCGATGTAATTTTCACTACCGGTTCTCAGGGCGTTTGGAGATCTGAAGACTTTGGGGGCACGTGGGAAAAGAGTTCAATAACTACAAGTGACTGGTCGTATAGCCCAACATCAACTCCTGTTGCAATCTCAATTGCAGACCCACAAATTGTTTGGGCGGGCGGTTATTTTTCAAATACTTTAAGCAGGTTATTCATATCAACAGATGGAGGAATAACATTTGCTTCTGTTAATCCTTATTCCGGTACTTCCTTGGGTTCAATTACAGGAATTGACACTCATCCAACTGATATGAATACTGCTTATGTAACTTTCTCGTTTTCGGGTGCGCCAAAAATTTTAAGAACCACAGATCTTGGAAAAACTTGGGAAGATATTTCCGGCTTCGGTTCCGGTTCAACAAGCAGTAACGGGTTTCCGAACGTTGCAACTTATTGTGTTGCCGCTTTTCCAAATACAAGTATAATTTGGGCGGGTACCGAGATTGGTTTATTCGAATCAACAGATAATGGTGCAACGTGGCATTCAGCAAATAACGGTTTGCCTGCGGTATGCATTTGGGATATGAAAATTGTAGACGATCAAGTTGTTCTTGCAACCCACGGGCGGGGAATTTGGAGCGTTGTTCATCCTAATTTAAATAATTACCAACCACCGGTTGTTACTTTATCTCCAATTATTACAGCTCTTTCACAAGGTGTAGATAAAGCGGTCAACCTTACTGCAAAACTACGATCGGGTTATGATTCAACCCTAGTTATGATTGACGGACAAAAATTAGTTAAGCTAACAGCTACAGCCGCAAAAGACACTTCCTTCAAATTCATTCCAACAACATTTGGTAAGAAAAATATTCAACTTATCGCTTACAAATCCGTGCGCCGTTATATGTCATCTTCCAGAACTCTTGATGTTTACAATCTCAAACCAACTCAGGTAATTTATTCAAATACTTTTGATGAGGCGGGAGATGATTTTGCCGGCAATGGGTTTACCCTTTCAACTCCTGCTGGTTTTAATTCTCAAGCGGTTAACTCCCATCACCCTTATGTTGAGTCAACGGATTATTATTATAATCTATTGGTGCCGATAAAAATTACGTGGTCGCCAAATTTAGCAAACATAGAATATGATGATGTTGCTCTTGTTGAACCGGGAGATGATGGTTCAAATTTTGGTGACTATAATTTTTGGGATTATGTTGCCGTTGAAGGAAGCAAGGACGGTTTTAATTGGATTCCTATTGAAGACGGATATGATTGCAGATTTAATTCTACCTGGGAAAATTTGTTCAAGACAAACACTGATCCAGGCGCTTCAAATTATGTAAAACATAAAATTAATTTGTTAAATAAATTCAAACCCGGAGATGTAATTTTTATCCGTTTCCATTTGTATTCTGACGAAGCAGTTGTTGGCTGGGGCTGGGCATTTGACAATTTAAAAATTCAGGACGGCGCAAGTGCTGTTGAGAAGGAAAACACAATTCCAACCGTTTACAGTTTATCTCAGAATTATCCCAATCCATTCAATCCGGAAACAACAATTAAATTTACATTGCCGCAGAGAAGCAAAGTCAAGTTAGAAATTTTTGACGCGCTTGGCAGAGTGGTTTCTACTCTGGTTAATTCTGATCTTGACGCGGGAAGTTATCGTTACAATTGGAACGCTTCTAAATTTGCGAGCGGGGTTTACTTTTACAGACTTACAGCTAATGATTTTTCCAGTTCGAAGAAATTAATTTTGATGAAGTAGTAATAAACACTGCGTAGGTCTTTGTCGAAAATCCAAACTGCGCAATTATATTTTTTGCTTTGTCAGCATCGCTTACACTTTCAAAAGCCAAGAGGAATGTTCCACCGGAAACTATTACTGATTATTTGGTAAAAATATTAATTAGAGGTATTTCTTAATTATTACTATTGGCATAATATAAGCTACATCTATCATGAAAAGGATAGAGTATGTCCGAAAACTTAAACTTGACATATAATAATCTGCCATTACACTAGAGTAGAAACATAAATAACTCTTTGGGAGAACCGATGGGTTACCTTTCAAATTCTTCTAATAAATATTTCAGACTCTTCTTAACAATTTTTCTTACGATAATATTTTCTTATTGTTCTCTTTATTCTCAAGTAAAGATAAAAGAGAAAGTTGTGATAAACTCGATCTCGCCTCTCTTAACATCCACTGTTAATTATTCACCCATTGAATTTTTATTTAATGGTGCAAGACCATACGGGGTAACGGTTACAGGTCCAGGAGGGATTTCTATTTCCGGGAGCTGCGCAGGATTTGG
>JAJYXU010000149.1 GCA_021801605.1 Bacteroidota bacterium | reverse complement strand
ATCCGACGAGCAATTAACTTTGGTAAAAGAAGGATTCAAAGGATTTGCCGGAATAAACGGTTTCTTCAAACACCTTGAAGAAAAAACTTACAAGATGGGAATCAGAATTTTGCTGAGTAAGTACCGCGGTTATACAACTTGCGCCGCATGCCGCGGCTCGCGTTTGCGCCGGGAAGTTCTTCAAGTTATGATCGATGAGAAATCAATACACGATATTGTTCAAATGTCTATCGAACGCGCACAGATTTTTTTCAAACTCTTATCTCTTACAGATTACGAAAAAGAAATCGCACAAAGAATTTTTGATGAGATTGTAAAGCGTCTCGCTTTTTTAAATGATGTAGGACTAGGATATCTATCGCTCGATCGTTTAAGCAGCACACTTTCCGGCGGAGAGACACAGCGTATCAATCTTGCAACTTCTCTCGGTTCTGCATTAATGGGAACACTTTATGTACTGGATGAGCCGTCAATTGGTTTGCATCCGCGTGATAATGCTAAATTGATTAACATTTTAAAATCGTTACGCGATCTTGGTAATACAGTTTTAGTTGTTGAACACGATAAAGATATGATGCACGAGTCGGATCTGATTTTTGATATGGGTCCGCATGCAGGTATTCACGGTGGAGAAATTGTTGCATCCGGAACATGCGATGAGATAATGGCAAATGAAAAATCGCTCACGGGAAAATATCTTTCCGGCGCTATTCAAATTCCTGTTCCCGAAAAACGAAACACACACGAAACTGAATCAATTAAAATTATCGGTGCACGAGAGAACAATCTTAAAAATATTAATGTCGAGTTCCCTCTTAAAAAATTTATTGTAGTTACCGGCGTGAGTGGTTCAGGTAAATCAACTTTAGTCCATGATATTCTCTACAGCGGTATTATAAAAATTAACGGAGGCAATCCACGCAAGCTTGGCAAATATGATTCGATTGAGGGCTCGCGTTACATAGATGAAATAGAGATTGTCGATCAATCTCCTATCGGAAAATCTCCCCGTTCAAATCCAATCAGTTATGTAAAAGGATATGAAACCATACGCGAACTTTTTGCAAATACGCCGCAAGCCCGTTCCCGCGGGTACAAACCGGGCTACTTTTCATTCAACGTTCCCGGCGGCAGATGCGAAACATGCCAGGGCGAAGGTTATATAACAATTGAAATGCAATTTCTTGCCGATCTTTATCTTGAATGCGATGATTGCAAAAGCACACGTTTCAAAAAAGAAGTTAGGGAAATTACCTACCGCGGTAAAAATATAGTTGACGTTTTAAACATGACTGTTGATGAAGCTATCGAATTTTTTGTGAACAACAGCAAAATAGTTTCAATGCTTCAGGTTCTTTCCGATGTAGGATTGGGTTACATCAAGCTCGGTCAACCGTCAACAACACTTTCCGGAGGAGAGGCACAGCGCGTTAAACTTGCATTGCATCTTTCCCAGCAGAAGAAGAATCAGCATACACTTTTTATTTTTGATGAACCGACAACAGGTCTGCATTTCGATGACATCGGAAAACTTCTAAAATGTTTTCAGATGCTGATCGAAAATAAAAATTCCGTTGTGATCATCGAACACAATTTAGATATAATTAAGTGCGCTGATCATGTGATTGATCTTGGGCCCGAAGCCGGCGATAAAGGAGGAGAAGTTGTTGCTGTCGGAACACCGGAAGAGATAGCGGCAAACGAAATGTCATTCACAGGTAAATTTCTAAAAAAACTGATCGGCTAAAACCAAGTTGAATTAATATTCATCTTTGTTTGTTACTAAATCAAAGCTGTATTTTTAATTGGGACTTCTGAAAATAGGATTATCATAGAATAGCAACTTTTTTAATAGCACGCGGATGACGCGGATTTAGCAGATTTTAGCGGACTAAATCTGTGTGAATCAGTTTACCCCGTGGAATAGCATTTGTGTTTTTGAAACAATTTGATTCTTAATTTATTCCACGGGGTGGATTTGCGCCATCAGTGTACTATTCTTAATTTTTCAGGGGTCACTTATTGGTAATTAATAAGGGAATTAATATGTACCAGACAAATAGAAAATATATTACACCGGAAGTGAAAATGTCGGATTTGATTTTCGATAATTCCTCAATTTTATTATTGATGGAACATTTCGGATTGAATTTTATTGTTCACGACAAAACCGTAATGCAATTGTGTGAAGAAAACAAGATTAGTGTGAAAGTCTTTGTCTCGTTCGCCAATTTGTACAATGGGTTTCATCTTTCCGGAGAAGAAAATTTTTCAAACAACGATGTCGCAGATATTATAACATATTTGAAAAACTCCCACAATTACTACGAGAATGAAAAGTATCCCGAGATTAAAAATTATATTCAAGAGCTTTATTTAAAGAATACTTCACCCGAAATAAAACTGATAGACAAATTTTTCAGCGAGTATTTTGAAGAAGTGAAGGAACATTTATCCTACGAAAACAGAATTGCCTTCCCTTATTTCAACGAACTTCTACGCAGCGGACATCAAAAAAAAGTTGACGGACAAAAAAATGATTTTTCAGTAGACGAGTACAGCGAGCATCACACGGATATCGAATCGAAGTTGAACGACTTGAAAGAGCTTTTGTTGAAGTACGTCCCGGTTCAAAACGATAGAGTATTGAGAAGAAAAATTGTTGTTAGCTTATTCGAACTTGAATACGATTTAAATGTTCATTCTACAATAGAAGAGACGGTACTTATGCCTTTAATTGGCAAGTTAGAGAAAAGTTTATAGTTGAATAACCGGCATATAAATATTGCTGTTCTTGAACCTTCACAGATTATTTACGAAGGACTTTCAAACATTTTTTTAAAATCGGGACAGTATTTTCAGCTGCTCAGAATAGATACTTTTGACGAATTAAAAAAATATATTGAAAAAAAGAAACTCGATGTGATAATCATTAACCCTTCTCAAATTCAAAACAAGGATAAAGAATTTATTGCATTAAAAAACGATCAGACGGATACATGCTGGGTTGCTCTGGTTTATACTTTTTTCAATCAAAAAATGTTGTCGTTGTTCGATAAAACAATTCATATAACCGACACACCCGATTCAATTATCAGTTTGATAAATAAATTAAATGATTCCAATTCGCCAAATTCATCAGCCGCCGGGCACGAGCAGCTTTCCGACCGTGAAATTGAAGTATTAAAATTAGTTACCGCGGGTTTATCAAATAAAGAAATTGCCGATAAGTTGTTTATAAGCATTCACACTGTAATAAGCCACAGGAAAAACATCTCTCAAAAAACCGGGATTAAAAGTCAATCCGGACTGACCATTTACGCCATATTAAATAAAATCATTCAGATAGAAGACTTTTCAAGTTAATTCTCGTCATAGCTATCCCTATTAGTTGGGATGCAAACAGCAATAATTCCCATAATTTAGCGATTGTAAGCGGACGTCATCATCCATAGTTTTATTCCCGTGAATGAAGCTCCTTGATGTATTACGCCAGCAAGTGGAAATGCAAGGTATTTTGACATCTGAGATTAATTTTTTCAACAAAATATTATGACTACTCAAACATTAACAGCAATCCATCTGTCCGATCTTCAAAATGATGAGACGGGTATAATAACTAAAATAAGCGGGCACGGGGCATTTCGAAAACGAATAACAGAAATGGGATTTGTAAAAGGTAAATCCGTAAAGGTTATTAAGAATGCACCTTTGCAGGATCCGATCGAATATGAACTAATGGACTTCCGTGTATCTCTGCGCAGAAATGAAGCGCTTTTAATTGAAGTTGTTCCGGTAGAGGATTATGATCAGCTTGCCCGGTTGTCATACAAAGGAATTGTTGACGAAGGCATAATTGAAAATACAATTAGAGAACAAATTAAGACAATAAATGTTGCGCTTGTAGGCAATCCCAATTCCGGTAAAACAACCTTGTTCAATTACGCAACGGGCAAGCATGAAAGAGTCGGAAATTACGGCGGTGTAACAGTTGATACTAAAGAAGCTTATGTGAATCAAAACGGTTACATGATAAATGTAACCGATCTGCCGGGCACATATTCAATTTCGGAATATTCGCCCGAAGAACTTTTTGTGCGCAGACATCTTACCGAAAAGATGCCCGATGTTGTAGTTAATATAATAGACTCTTCGAATCTCGAACGCAATCTTTTCCTAACTTCTCAGTTGATGGATATGAACATAAAGGTTGTTATCGCATTGAACATGTACGATGAGCTTGAAAACAAAGGAGATAAATTTGATCACGAGACACTCGCAAAAATTATCGGCATACCAATCGTTACAACGGTAGCTTCAAAAGGCAAAGGCGTTAAGGATTTGTTTTCAAAAATCATTGATGTATATGAAAATACCGACCCAATCGCCAGGCATGTTCACATCAACTACGGAACAAACATTGAAGAAGCCATCAATGTTTTGAAATCGGAAATTAATAAAAACGAACATGTTTGCGATCTTTATTTTCCGCGATATACGGCAATCAAGCTAATTGAGAACGACAAAACATTTACAGATCAAATTTCAAAAATACCCGGTACGGCAAATCTTCTTTCGCTGGCTCAAAAGGAAATCGCAGAATTGGAGCGTGAATACAAAGAAAAATCCGATACGATTATTGCCGATGCGAAATACGGATTTATTAACGGAGTTCTCCAAGAAACATTCCGGCAGGAAAAGTTTAATAAGCGGCAGACAAGTCATTCGATTGATTTTATGCTAACCCACAAATACCTGGGCTTCCCCTTTTTCATTTTCTTTTTATGGATAATGTTCCAATTAACATTTTCACTTGGAAGTTACCCGATGAATTGGATCGATTCGGAGGTGAGTGCGCTTGGAAATTTATTAGGTAATGTAATGCCCGCAGGTTCTCTGCACGATTTAATTGTTGACGGAATTATAGGTGGTGTAGGTGGAGTAATAGTTTTTCTCCCAAATATTTTAATTCTCTTTTTCTGTATTTCGCTGATGGAAGATACAGGCTACATGGCAAGGGCAGCTTTTATAATGGATAAGCTTATGCACAAAATCGGTCTGCACGGAAAATCATTCATTCCTCTAATAATGGGTTTCGGCTGCAACGTTCCGGCGGTGATGGCAACACGCACGCTCGAAAATAGAAAAGATAGAATTTTGACGATGCTGATTCTCCCTTTCATGTCATGCAGTGCGCGCTTGCCGGTTTACGTTCTACTTATCTCGGCGTTTTTCCCAAAAAATCAAGGGCTTGTTCTTTTGTCCATTTACGTGATCGGAATAGTGCTGGCAATTTTAGTGGCGCTGGTATTCAAAAGAATATTTTTTGCAAAGCAGGATGTTCCTTTTGTAATGGAGCTGCCGCCATATCGAATTCCAACCTTACGAAACACAACTATTCACATGTGGAATAAAAGTGTTCAATACCTTACAAAAATGGGAACTGTGATTTTAGCAGCATCAATAATTATTTGGGCTCTTGGCTATTTTCCTAGAGACATAAAATATTCAAAAGATTTTAACTCGATGAGCAATCAAATTTCTTCCAATTCTTATTTATCGGACAAAGAAAAAGAAAAACAACTTGCGCAGGTCGAATTAGATAAAGAATCCGAACGGATGGAAAATTCTTATATAGGTCAGCTCGGGCACTCGATTGTTCCAGTAATTCAGCCGCTCGGCTGGGATTGGAAAATAGGTGTGAGCATAATTACGGGACTTGCAGCAAAGGAAATTGTGATCGGTTCGATGAGCGTACTTTATCAATCCGAAATTTCATCCGATGAGAATTCAGTAAATCTTAAAAATAGATTGCAAGAACAGGTATTTACGAGCGGACCTAGAATAGGAGAGAAAGTTTTTTCACCGTTGGTCGCATATTCACTGATGTTGTTCATACTTATTTATTTTCCGTGCGTTGCAGTAATTGCGGCAATCAAAAAAGAAGCTAACTGGAAATGGGCATCATTCACAATGGTTTATACAACCGTTCTTGCGTGGTTCATCGCTTTTAGTGTTTATCACATTGGTAATATTTTTTAGGATAAAATTATGAATCAAGATTTAATAGTATTTACAATCATCGGATTAACGGTAAGTTTAACGGTTATCTCTTTTATAAAAAATTTAAGGACGAAAAAAACTAAAAGCGGATGCGGCGGATGCACAGGATGCGAGATATCAAAGAATCAATTTTCGTGTAAACATTAAAATATACTTTTAGTTTGCCTGCCCGGGAAATTGCTTTTTTTAAATTAGAGTCAAATTTTCTTCAGGAAATTAAAAAATGAAATACTGGCTTATAAAATCGGAACCGGAAGTTTTTTCTATAGATGATCTTGCGAGAAACAAAAACCAAACAACATATTGGGATGGTGTTCGCAATTATCAAGCCCGTAATTTCATCCGAGATGAGATGAAAGTTGGCGACAAAGTGATTTTTTATCACAGTAATGCCGAACCTCCCGCCGCAGTTGGAATTTGTGAAATTGTAAAGGAAGCATATCCGGATTTTTCAGCATTCGATCATAAAAATGATCACTATGATCCTAAAAGTAAAAAAGATTCACCAACGTGGTTTATGATTGATGTAAAATTCGTTAAGAAATTTTCCAAACATGTTTCAATCGGCGAGATCAAAGCAAACAAAAAATTACATAAGATGAATCTCGTTCAGCGGGGCAATCGTTTATCTGTAATGCCGGTAACTAAGGATGAGTTTGATGAAATAGTTAGAATGGGGAACTAATTTGTCACATATAGACAATAATATCAAAAAGAATCAGATACCTTTATGAACTTGACGGCACAGATTCGAATGGTTATGCAGGAATTGCGTGGTCAACCGGCGGTGTTCACGATCGCACATGGTTTGAACGTGCAGTTTATGGCAAAATCCGTTATATGAATTACAACAGTTGCGCTGAAAAATTTAATGTGAAAAAATATATTACACAAAATTTCTTTTAATCATTCTCACAATTCAAATAATCTTTACAGATTTTTTTCATTGCAGTATTAGCCGAGTTGAATGCCCAGATGATCGAGCCGCCTTTTGTGCCTGCAGTTAAATCTCCGAGCAGGAATAATCCCCGAACCGATGTTTCGTAATGTTCTTTCAATATCGGTTCCTCTCCGTCAAATTCGATCCCCATCATTTTCAAAAAGTTACTAGGGGTTGTTCCACCGAGTGCGTAGACAATAAAATCAAAGCTCTGCGTGCCATATATTTCTTCGGCAAAATTTACTATCGGTTTACCATTTTTATCTTCAATAGAGACAATATTTGATTCTCTGAGTATTCTCACCTTTTCTTCGCGTTCCAATTCCAATAAACTCTCTCTGTTGATATCATTCATTCTTATAAAATCATTCTTTCGGTAACTGAGCAATATATCGTTTCCATATTGAGTTAAGAATTGGCAATACTCCGATACAGAATCTCCGCCGCCTACAACCAGCACTTTTGCATTTCTGATTTCCACCGAAGTAACATCGAATAAAGCATTCTCCTTTAATGAATGCGGAATTTTATATTCCGGTTTGTTCGGTTTACCCAGAATGCCAATTGCAATAGCCATGATTTTTGAATGATACTCCCCTTTATCGGTATAAACAATAAAAGATTTATCTTCGTTTTGATGAAGCTTCCATACTGTCTCACTGTATTTTACGTTAAGGCGATGATCTAAAATAGCTTTATCTAAATAAGAAATAGTCTCATTCTTTGTAAGATCCGGAATGCACATCACCCCGGTGCATTTTGTTTCAAATCCTTTGTAGTTCGCCGTAACGAGTTTAGAATCGGGATAATATTTCTTGATCGAGAAGGAATGCTCTTCCGCCTTTTCAATCAAAATGATTTTTGATGGGTCGATTCCGGAATTATGCGCCTCAATCGCCATACTTATCCCCGCCGGTCCTCCACCAATTATTAGTATCTGATACATCTTTCAACTCTCTTTATTTTGAAAAATCTTTCCGAATGAACAGATTTAGAATCCAACCATTGCTAAATATTTTCTTTTATTAGAATAACAAATTCTTCTAAGAAAAAGTTACAAATAATATAGATGATTAAACTTGTCGAGTGTTTTATTTATCTTAATGTATAAGATTTGAAGATTCCTAAATGATAATATACAAATACTCTTTCTTTGCAAAACTCATGTACCGTTACGGAAATATTCCGCTAAGTATATTTCTTCTAATTTATCTAGGTGCATCAATTATTGGAATGTTAACGCATTGGTATTTCATTTTCTTTGCTGTAATTAATATAGCAATCATCGTTTGGCTCAATAGATATTACTTCAAGACATATAAACTATTTCCGTTTACTATCTCGGCGGATAACGAGAGATTAGTTTGTTCCGATTTCTTTTTCGCTTCAAAAACTGTTGAAATTAAGTTAGAGAATATTGATAAGATAACCGGCGGCATTTTCAACGGATATCCCACAAGACCGGTTTACATTCACGATAGCATACAAAACATAACAATCGGTTTTTATTCGAGTGCGGGAAAATTTAATGAACTGCTTTTGACAATCGTGAAGAATATAAATGAAGGTCTTTATCAACAACTGATTGACAAAATGAAGGAGTTAAGAGCCGGGCATTAAAATAGAAAAAGAAAGTCCCGACAAATCAGGACTTTCTAATTTGCATAATTATTTTTTGTAGATCAGGATAGCATCTTTAGCTTGCTTTGCAATTCTGAATTTAACAACTTTTTTTGCAGGGATTTGAATTGTCTCGCCGGTTTTTGGATTTCTGCCTAATCTTGCTTTTCTATCAACAAGAACTAATTTTCCAAGACCAGGAATAACAAAAGCTTTTTTAGCTTCTTTGTAAGCGAGAATTACGAATTCTTGAATAAATTCTCCGGTTGCTTTTTTGCTTAAACCGGATTTTTTTGCCATATAGGTTAACAGTTCGCTTTTTGTCATCGACATATTTCTGCCTCTTTTATTTGTGGATGAAATTCGTATGAAATTTAGTATTTTTTTAATTGAAAACAAACATTTTTTGTCTTTTATCAACATTTTGACTTAGCTTTAGATGTAGTTATCAGGCAATAGATTTGCAGTTAAGAACACGCATCATTTCTCTTTTGTTGAGAAAGTAAATCGGATTATCTTGTAAACAAATTTTTGATTGCTTGTGAAAAAAATATTTTTACTTCTGTTTTTCATTTATTTATTTATTTCTGCAAATATTTTTGCGGGGAGAGATTTTTTTAATTCTTCTCTTTCAAAAAATATTTTTAGTGATACTCTAAAAAGCAATCAGTCTTCCATAAAGGATACTACGGTTCAAAAAACTAAAAAAGTAATTCTTCTGCCAATAAAAAATCAATCTCTGTTAGGTGGTCATTTAAATAATTTTGTTCTTTCAAAAGAAAAATTGAGAACGATTGATTATAGAACAGCGGCAGATTTTTTTTCAAACGTTCCTTTTGGATTTGTGCGCGATCTTGGTTCCGTTGGACAACCTAGTGAAACTCTTATTTACGGTAATGGATTTGGAAATGTTTCATTGATGTCGGACGGTATTTCGATTAATAACCGTTTAACAAATTCATTCGATCTAAATCTATTTCAATCGGAAAGTGTTGATTCTATTGAAATAATTCCACTTGCGCGCGGTTTCCTGTTTGGAAATCATAACAATCCGGTTTCCATAAATTTTATTTCGCGAGAATCAAATTCACGTAAACCTTTTTCACGCTTAAAATATTATCAAGCACCAAATAGAGAAGGATTGATTGACGGAATATTTAACATCTATCCGTTTCATAAATTAAACGCGTATTTAGAGATTACAAACCAAAGCACAAATCCTAACTACGTCAACAGCGATTACAGCAATTGGAGCGGAACAACGCGTCTTAGTTATCTTTTTTCGAAATCAGTTAATTTAATCGCGAATTATAGATATGTAAAATCGGAAGTCCAGTTGAACGGAGGCGTAAATTCCGATTCAATTTTGACTACTTTCCCACCGGCACAATTCTATGATGTGGTATATAATAACCTTCAAGCTCCGGTCAATTTCACAAACCGCTATCAAAAAGTAACTGTTAATGATTTTAGATTACGAATGCTTGCCAATTTTTTAGATTCATCATACACCGATCTTGCCCTTTATTATCAGTCGAATCTGATAGAGTTCCGCCAGAATGAATATTTAACATTGAGTCAAATCATATCGAAACAAATTGTTGATAACAATTTTCACAGAACAATCGGAATGAATTTGCGTCAAGATTTGGATTTCCATTTTGGAAAATTTATTTCGACAACAAATTTCGAACGATCGGTTTTCAATACACCGCTTCTTGCACAGGAAACACGTAAATCTTCTTTTTCAGAGTCTTTGCTTGCATCATTCACCTTGTTCGGCAATTCATTTACTCCAACAATCTTTGCTAAGTATTTGAATTACTCTGATAAGGGTTACATTGGACTTGGCGCAGATGCAGAACTTTCGCTCGGTAAATCATTTAATTTTTATACCGGTTTTTCTTCGTATCAAAAACCGTTCAATGCATGGGAAGAAAGATTCGTCCGGCCTGTTTTAATATTAGACAAACAAAAGAAATCTTCCTTTGAATTTATCTTATCATTTAAAAAGAAGTTCACGGACATTTCCATTGGATACTTTAATCAATCAACAAGCAACGCCCTCCTCTCTACGACGTTTACAGAAGATTCTTCGTATGAACAGACATCATTTTTTGCAATTAAAAATCTTCTTTTACAAGGAATGAATCTAAAACTGGATTTCAAAGTTTGGAAAATTCTTTTCAGCACTAACACCAGTTTTTATTTTTCATCGGAGAATAGAAAAGAATACAAACTTCCCAGTTTTCATTCTTCAGGTGGGATCTATTATGTTGATACACTTTTCAACAGCAATCTTCAATTAAAAACCGGATTGAACTATTATTCAATAGGCACACGTGATTTTATACACTTCGATTATGAAAAAAATATCTCTTCATATTTCGGCTTCAATCCAATAACAGCAGATCAAGTAATAGTTTCTCCATCCGTCTCTCCATCATTTCAAGTTGATTTCTTTCTTGCCGGAAGAATTCAAAAATCAGCTACTGTTTATTTTGTCTGGGAAAATCTTCTAAATGTAAAATATTTTATCGTTCCTTATTATCCTAAACAAGAGCGTAGCATACGCTTCGGCGTTGCGTGGGAGTTTCTTGATTAGAAGTTAATCCATACCTAACTTTACACACAAATTTTACAAAACATTTTTTTACCGAAGAACAGAGACCATAATGAAGAATAGATTAATTGCATTGCTCTTACTTTTTACAGCATCAGTGTTTGCTCAAACAGTCGTTACGACAACACCGACTTTTCCCACTGCAAATGATTCGATCATTGTTATTTTTGATGCAACTCAAGGAACTGCGGGATTGAAAGATTATAATGGAGATGTATATGCTCATACTGGTGTGATTACAGATTTAAGTAGAAATGATACCGATTGGAGGTATGTAATTGCTGGATGGACAACAAATGTTCCAAAAGCAAAAATGACACGTATGGGAAATAATTTATATAAAATTACAATTACACCTAATCCAAAAATTTTTTATGGAGTTCCTTCAAATGAAAAGATTCTGAAAGTAGCGTTTGTGTTTAGAAGCTTTGACAGCCAAAAAGAAGGAAAAGATATTGGTGGCAAAGATATTTTTGTGCCTTTATACGAATCCGGAATTACATTTGTGTTTAAGAGTCCAACAGTGAATAACTCATTTGGCGACCCGATGCGTTCTCCAGTCTTCGTTCAACCTGGAGGCAGCATAGATATTTCTGTATCTACTGTTGCCATTGGTAAAAAAACTAATTGGCTTTATCTATATGCTGATGGCGTCTTGAAACATCAGATTGCATCTTCTACACTTGAATATAAATTAAACGCTGACAATTATAAAAGCGGTCGACATGATATAAAAATAGTTTCTCTCGATGAATGGAGCGGAAAGGACTCCACTTCATTTGTTGTTTTTAAAAATCCGGCAATTAACAATCATCCGCTACCGACCGAAGCACATATCGGTATTCACTACTATGATAACGATCCAACAAAAGTTACGCTTGCACTTTACGCGCCGCAGAAAAAATTTATCTATGTTATCAGCGATTTCAACGATTGGAAAGTTGATACCACTTATTTTATGAAACGCGATATGGCAACTGCCGATAGTCTTTGGTGGATCACTATTCCTAATCTCCAATCCGGAACCGAATATGCTTACCAATTTTTAATCGACGGAACTTTACGAATTTATGATCCGTACACAGATAAAATCCTTGACCCATCGAATGACCAATATATTCCAGTAACTGTCTATCCAAACTTGAAAGTTTATCCTAATAATAAAACTTCCAACATAGTTTCCATATTTCAAACCGGACAAACTCGATTCAACTGGAAAGTCGGAAATTTCACTCGTCCGGCAAAAGAAAAATTAATTATCTACGAATTACTTGTCCGCGATTTTGTTACTACTCATTCTTATAAAACTCTTGTTGATACTTTGAGTTATTTCAAAAAACTTGGCATCAATGCAGTTGAACTAATGCCGATAAGCGAGTTCGAGGGAAACAACAGCTGGGGTTACAATCCGATGACATATTTCGCACCGGATAAATATTACGGAACAAAAGACGATCTGAAAAAATTTATTGATGCTTGCCATCAAAACGGAATTGCAGTTATACAAGATATAGTTCTTAATCACGCATATAATTCTAATTCAATGGCGCAGATGTATTGGGATAATGTTAACAACCGCCCGGCAGTAAATAATCCTTGGTTCAACCAGCAGTCAAATTTTCAAAATCCAGACGCACAATGGGGAAATGACTTCAATCATGAAAGTCTAGCGACTCAATACTTTGTTGATCGGGTTCTTCAATATTGGTTGACTGAGTTTAAGATTGACGGATTTAGATTTGATTTTACAAAAGGATTTGGTAATAATATTAAAGATAGATATACCGATCCATGGGGCAGCATTTATGATCCGGATAGAATCCGCCTGTTGGAGAGAATGGTAGATAAAGTTTGGTCTTACGACCCTACCGCAATAATGATCTTCGAACACCTCGCGGAGAATCGGGAAGATCAAGAACTTGCCGAGCATGGAATTCTGATGTGGGGAAATTTGAACTCTGCATACAACGAAGCTACTATGGGCTATCATGATAATAATAAATCTAACTTCGATCGGATTTCTTATAAATCAAGAGGTTGGAACGACCCTAATCTTGTTGGTTACATGGAAAGCCATGACGAAGAAAGATTAATGTATAAGAATTTGGCTTATGGAAATTCAAGCGGAAGTTATAACATAAAAACTCTTACAACCGCTTTAGACAGAATAAAATTAGCCGCAGCATTTTTCTTTACTGTTCCGGGACCAAAAATGATTTGGATGGGCGGCGAACTGGGTTATGATGTTTCAATTGATTATAACGGCAGACTGGGAGAAAAACCATTTGCGTGGAATTATTTATCAAACGCCGATAGAAAAAATTTGTTTAATACTTTTGCGGCATTAATTCGTTTGAAAAAATATTACTCCGCATTTTCCAGCATGGATTTTACACTAAATGCTTCGGGTGCAACAAAGAGTTTGTATATTAATCATAGTTCGATGAATGTAGCAGTAATCGGCAACTTCGATGTTGTCTCTCAAAACGCTTCAGTAACATTTCAAAGCGTTGGAAAGTGGTATGATTTCTTTACTGGAGACAGTTTAAGTATAACCAATGTGAGTATGCAAATCCCTTTACAACCGGGAGAATACCGATTATATACTTCAAAGAAAATTCCAAAAGCATCCGATCTTGCAACCGGTGTGAATGAACAGAAACAACTTCCAACAGAATTTCGTCTTGAACAAAATTATCCAAATCCCTTTAATCCAGAAACAACAATTCAATACACAATTCCATTCGTAGAGACTCGCCGCGGCGAGTTTTTACAACATGTTATTTTAAAAGTGTATGATATGCTTGGACGTGAAGTTGCTACTCTTGTTAATGAAGTTCAGCCAGCTGGAATTCATCATTCTACATTCACCACTCTACATTCTTCATTATCTTCCGGTGTTTATTTTTACCGTTTACAAGCCGGGGAATTTAGTCAAGTAAAAAAAATGATCCTTATGAAATAACGACAAATGTCGGTATAGTAAATAGTACTAATTATTATTTAGTTAACTGTGAGAGTAAAACGGCGGAGGCGCTCGCCACATTTAGTGATTCTGCATCTCCTTTTTTAGGAATCGTAATTTTCGAATCGCAAATCTCTAATAACTTTTCGGTTGGTCCATTGGCTTCGTTCGCAAGGATAAGAATCATTTTTCCGCTTTTAGTGAAGTTGTAAAGATTTTCCCCGTTCAAATCGGCACACAAAATTTTATAACCGAGTTTCTTTTGCTCTTCCAACACACCATAAAAATTACTCTCATAGAAGATATTAAGATGAAATACCGAACCGGCTGAAGAGCGAATAACTTTGGGATTATATATTTCTGCGCAATCAGAACTTAATAAAACATTATTCACTCCAAACCAATCGCAGTTTCTAATGATAGTCCCCAAATTGCCTGGATCCGAAACGTTTTCTAATGCAACAATTAATTTTTCGTTTCCAAGATCGGTTTTAGATTGCTGTTTGAAATTGAATACACCGATAACTCCTTGCGGAGTTTTTGTATCGCACAGTTTTTCCAGCTCCGGTGTTTTCACCGTATCAAAGTTAATTTTATTTTTTTCGATGAATTTTACAAAACTATTATTTTCATCAAGAAACTCTTTTAACGCAATGACAATTTCGCACCGGAATCCGGATTCAACTGCTTCGGAGATAAGCTTCAATCCTTCAACAATAAATTTTTTCTCTTCCTGTCTCTGTTTTTTATTAAGAAGTGAAGAGTAATATTTGAGTTGGTTCTTAGATGACATGATGATCAATTATTTCCAATTCAAATATATAGTTTTTGTTAATACAATAAATTGGTAATAGAGATAGAATTATTCGTGCGGAATTGTTGCGCTGAATGTGGTTTTTATATTAGATTTGCCGCACTAAAAATGCTGGCTTAGCTCAGTTGGTAGAGCAGCTGATTTGTAATCAGCAGGTCGCGGGTTCGAGTCCCATAGCCAGCTCAAAAGGCCCTAAAAACGAAAGAATTTGGGGTTTTTTATTTTTTTATAACAATCTCTTTTACAGATTACATTATTTCACCTAACACCGAACGAACTCTATCATGATGAATTTTATTCTCATGTTTTTCTAAACGCATTAATTCTACAGAATGATATTTATCTTCTTTTACTAAATGATATATTTTAGCAGCATCGTGAGCTTTATTATAGTGCGAGCGAACAAGGTTAGTAACAACTTTATATCTGTTGGTTCTAATTAAAGACTCAATAATTTTTTCTATAAGTTCTTCTTTAGAAAGATTTAATTGAAAACCTTCCAGCATTATTCTTGCGGCGTAATTTAATTTCCCGGAAAGTAAATCTTCTTCATAATCTGACGTGCCCCCCAAAAGAGATCCAATAGTTATATTAGAATCTAAGGAGGAAAGTCATGAGCAAAAAGAGATTCACAGCAGAACAAATAATTGGTAAACTTCTTGAAGCCGAAGTATTACAGAGTAAAGGCGAGACCAAGGAGATGATCTGCTGTCAATTGAGAGTAACTGAACAAACATATTACTGTGGAGTAAAGAGTATTGTGGGATAAGATTAGATCAAGCCAAGCGACTGAAAGAATTGGGAAAAGAAAACAACCAGCTACGAAAGTTGGTAACAGACCTTTCGCTAGATAATTCAATATTATTAAAGATAGTATCCCGGGGAAACTACTAAGCCCGGTGAAGAAGCGCCGGGCGATAGAAGCCAAGAATGTTTTTGAGATCGATAATCAACTAAAACTTTTTACAGCTTCATCCACAGTAGAATAGTTTTCGAATATTGAACTGAGTTTTATAATCACCAACAAACTTTCATTTTTTTTGTAACGTTTGCAAGCTTTAAGCCACCGCCGGAATTTTTTACTGTAGTATAACCGCCAATAAGCATCCCCAATCCGGAACTGTTCATATATTTAGTTTCTGCTATGATGCTCTGCATACGTGGAAACCGCGGAGAATATTCTATTTATTGATACAGACAGATCACAGCTACTATTTATGTTTGATTGAATCAATGTGAGGGAAAGCACTAAAAAGTTTGGAATGCATTCAAAAAGTGATTGTGTGTTGATTTCAAAATTTTCTTTAACAATATTATAAATGTGAATGATACTGATATAATTGGAACGAGGGAGAATTCCTAATTGTTATCTAAAACAAAGATATTTGTAAAAAGAATGAAATTCATGAATTCTTTCATAATTAAGATCATTTTTTATCTAAGTTTTCTTGCATTAGCTTATTCATGTAAGTTTTCCGACCCTATTATTCCTGAAGCTATAATTCCGGCGCCCACATTATTATCCCCGGCAAAAGGCGCAATTGATATAAGCACCTCTCCAACGTTAACGTGGAATGCAACCACAGATGCAGTAAGTTACACCTTGCAAGTATCAACCGATAGTTTGTTTTCAAGTTTTGTCTACAACCAAAATGGATTAACAACTACAAGTCAGCAGTTAACCGGTTTGAGTTATTTAACAACATATTACTGGCGTGTTAGTGCAACAAATAATAATGCCACATCAGGATGGTCAACGCCTTTATGGTCATTTACAACTACAGGTTCAGCACCAAGTGAACCGTCACTATCATTACCCGCTAACAATACAACTAATATTAGCACATCTCCATTGCTGGCGTGGAACACAAGCTCCGGTGCAACCAGTTATACGCTGCAAGTATCAAACAGCAGTTCCTTCTCAAGTTTTGTTTACAACCAAAATGGATTAACAACAACAAATCAGATAGTAACGGGTTTGAGTTATTCGACAGCGTATTTCTGGAGAGTAAGTGCAACTAATAGTTACGGAACTTCAGGCTGGTCAACACCAATATGGTCATTTACAACTATTGGTCCTCCGCCTAATACCCCGACATTATTATCACCAGCCAACAATGCAATTGATATAAGCATATCTCCGATGTTGGTCTGGAATACAAGCGCCGGTGCAACGAATTACACATTACAAGTATCAATAAATAGTTCCTTCTCAAGTTTAATTCACAATCAAACAGGTTTGGCAAATACAACAATGCAGCTTACCGGGTTGAGTAATTTAACTACATATTACTGGCGTGTTAGTGCGGCAAATAATAACAGCACATCAAACTGGTCAACAACTTGGTCATTTACAACTACCGGAACAGCACCTTATGCCCCGCCGTTATTTTCACCGGTAAACAATGCAATTGATATAGAAACACCCCCGCTATTGGTTTGGAACCCAAGCACCGGTGCAACAAGCTACGCACTACAAGTATCTACAAATAGTTCGTTCTCAAATTTAGTTTACAATCAAAATGGATTAACAAGCACAAGTCAACAAATAATAGGTTTGAATATTTCAACAGCATATTTCTGGCGGGTAAGTGCAACAAATAGTTATGGAACATCCGGCTGGTCATCATCCTGGACATTTACTACAAGATGTATGGGCACTGTCTCTTATCTTGGTAAATCTTATAACGTAGTCAAAGTAGGAAG
>JAJYXU010000032.1 GCA_021801605.1 Bacteroidota bacterium | reverse complement strand
TCAAATGCTTGACATGAATTGAATCAAATCCATGTTCATTTAAGGATGTTGAGAGAGTCGGAGATAGATTCTTATCAATTAGGAACTTCATTATATGGCTAAAGGAAATTCTCTATAACGTAACAATTCGGAAGCAAAATGTAATGCTTCTTGAATATCTTCATTTTCCAATTCCGGATGTTCTTTTAATATTGATTGAGGATTATATTCCTCAGCGAGCATTTCTATAATAGTAGCAACCGGCATTCTCAAATCTCTAATACAAGGAACACCACCCATTTTTTCATGATCAATATTAATTCGAGTGTATTTTTTCATTTAGCAATATCCTTTCTCAAATCTGTTGATAAGTTAAGAAAAGTTGAATGGAAATAAAACACGGCAAATCGTTCATCCATCTCAGTCAGGTCTCTCTTTCACAAAACTACTTGCTGCTTCATCCATTAACCAAATTAATTCGCCATGACTTGGATTGACATGGAATGCGGGCAATTTTTCGGAACCATTTTTCTTGCTAAGAATAATATCAACAACATTGCTTTTGCTTTTACCTGTTACGAGAAAGACAACTTGTTTGGCGTTGTTAATAACTCTTCCGGTGAGTGTAATTCTTTTCTGATGAGTATGGGGATGTTCGGTAACTGCGCAGATATTTTTCTCTTCAAACAAGTTCAGAGAATCCGGAAAGATAGAAGCTGTATGTCCGTCTTCACCTAAACCTAAAATCACTAAATCAAATTGCGGTGCATTGTTTTCTGATTTTACATTTTCTTCAATTATGGAAGCGTACCGGTTAGCTTCTTCATATGGATCAATCTCACAATGGACGCGGAATATGTTTTCCGGCGCGATGTTTATTTTATAAAAAAAGTTTTCTTTTGCCAATCTATAGTTGCTATCGGGATGATTTGGTGGAACGCATCGTTCATCTCCCCAGAAAAATTTTATTCTACACCAATCAATTTTGGATTTATAATTCTCAGCCAAATATTTATAAATCATTTTAGGTGTTGAACCGCCGGAAAGAGCTAAATGAAAATTATTCTCGCTTTTATTCACGCCGGTTAATAAGATTTGTGCGAATTGCTCTGAAAGTTCTTCAATATTTTTTGATATAACGATTTTAGAGTTCACAGTAGATTCCGTCATCAGCTAAATTTTTGCAAGGATACCGCCAAGTCATATTCTTTCCTTCAATCAGATCATCAGCGTTTTCCGGTCCCCATGTGCCGGAAGGATAACCATGCAGATGAATAGTTCTATCATTTTTCCATGCATCAATTATCGGCATTAAAAATTTCCATGCTGCCATAACTTCTTCACTCCGCGCAAATAAAGTTGAGTCGCCTCTCATCGAATCATAAAGAAGACGTTCGTAAGCGGATGGAATTCTATGCGTCGATAAATCGGAATAATGAAAATCCATATTAACATTTTGGACATCGAAACCGGCGCCGGGAATTTTCATTCCGAATTTTAAGAGGATTCCTTCATCCGGCTGAATTCGCAACACCAACTGATTACAAGGATCTGCGGAACCGTCTTTGCTAAAAAGAAAATGAGGTGTAGGTTTAAAATGAATTACAATTTCAGAAACACGCGTTGGTAATCTTTTTCCCGTTCTGATATAAAATGGAATTCCGCCCCAACGCCAATTATCAATATAAAATTTTATTGCAGCGTAAGTCTCGGTTGTGGAATGAGTATCAACTCCATTTTCTTCTCTGTAACCTTTTACCTGCTCGCCTCCTATTTTTGATTCAAGATATTGTCCTCTAATGGCAACATTATTTACATCTTCACTTTTAAGAGGTCTAAATGATTGGAACACTTTTAAAATTTCATTTCGGATTGATGATGAATCCAGAGATGAAGGAGGTTCCATTGCAACTAACCCAACAATTTGCATTAAATGGTTTTGAACCATATCACGCAAAGCGCCGGATGAATCATAATAACCGCCTCTCTCTTCAACTCCTATGCTTTCGGCGGATGTGATTTCAACATGATGAATAAAATTTCTATTCCAGAGAGGTTCAAAAATTCCATTAGAGAATCTTGTTACTAAAAGATTTTGTACAGTTTCTTTTCCAAGATAATGGTCAATTCTAAAAATTTGTTCCTCTGTCCAATCCAGCAGCAATCCGTTTTTTAATTTCTCGGCGGAATCAAAATCATATCCAAATGGTTTTTCTATAATTAACCTTTTCCATCCGTCATCTTCTTGGTTCAAGTTGTTAGCAGCCAAGTTCTTTGGAATTATCGAATAGAGATTTGGAGGTGTGGATAAATAGTAAATTGTGTTTCCGCTAATGTCATTGGCGGTTCTTAAAGCGTTTAATCTTTTGGACAAATTTATATATGCGCTACTATCTTCGGAATCCAACTGCTGGTAAAATATTTTTTTTAAGAATTCATCTGCTTTGGATAGGTCGTCAATCTCCTTAAACTCAATAAGTGATTTTTTCATTTTTGAGCGGAATTCTTCATCGTTAAATTGACTGCGGGCAGTTCCGAGAAGAGCAAACTTATCCGGCAAAAGGTTTTGCACATACAGAGAATAAATTGCAGGCATCAATTTTCTCTTTGTTAAATCTCCAGACGCACCGAAGATTACAAAAATATGGTCTAACGGTTTATTCATAGCATTACCTGAACTTTGGCTATTGTTAATACAAATATAAAATGATTTATTGATTCAAATAGTTCCGCATTTATATTAAATGGCTTATTTACAATGCTTTCCTTGATAACCCTCTCCATTTTCCATAATTTCCGGTGCATTTTTTTAAATACTATGGAAATTATGAAATATCCTTTTAAGGAAGTTGAAAGCAACTGGCAGAAGTTTTGGGAAGAAAAGAAAGTTCACAAAACTGATTTAACAAATCTCCAGAAAAAAATTTATTGCCTTGTAATGTTTATTTATCCATCCGCTGCAAAAATGCATATAGGACACTGGTATAATTACGGACCAACAGATTCATGGGCACGGTTCAAAAAGTTGAAGGGCTTTAACGTTTTTGAACCGATGGGTTATGATGCTTTTGGATTGCCTGCGGAAAATTATGCAATTAAAACCGGAGTTCATCCTAAAGACAGTACATTAAAAAATATTGCTGACATCCGCGAAATGATGAAGCAGATGGGCGGAATGTATGATTGGGATGCAGAGTTAATGACTTGTGTTTCGGAATATTATAAATGGAACCAGTGGCTCTTTCTGCAGCTATACAAAAAAGGTTTAGCTTACAGAAAAAATGCGCCTGTTAATTGGTGTCCTAAAGATCAAACTGTGTTAGCAAACGAACAGGTATTAAACGACGGAACATGTGAACGGTGCGGCACAACTGTCATTCAAAAAAATCTTACGCAATGGTTTTTCAAGATTACAAATTATGCAGATGAACTTCTGGACGGACTTAATAAAATTGACTGGCCGGAAAAAACAAAATTGATGCAGACAAATTGGATCGGGAAAAGTGTCGGCACCGAAGTAGAATTTGCCATCGAAGGACACGAAGAAAAAATTACGGTATTTACTACACGACCGGATACATTATTCGGAGTAACTTACGTTGTTATTGCACCTGAAAAAGATCTTGTTCAGAGAATTACAAAACCGGCATTCAAAGAGGGTGTTGATAAATATATTGAATCGGTAAAATCATTCAGTGAAATTGAAAGAACATCTACCGTAAAAGAAAAAACCGGTATATCAACCGGAGCCTATGCTATCAATCCTGTCAACGGCGAGCGAGTTCCAATTTGGATTGCAGATTATGCACTTGCAACTTACGGAACCGGCTGTGTTATGGCTGTGCCCGGGCATGATGAGCGCGATTTTGAATTTGCAAAGAAATTTAATTTACCAATCCGTAAAGTTATTCTTGAATCCGGCGCTGATGCTAATGATGAACTTACTGCAGCTTATACCGAAGTTGGAACGATGATCAATTCCGGCAAATACAACGGACTGCAATCCGACAAAGGAATTGAAAAAATTACGGATGACCTTGAAGCAAATAAAATTGGAAAAAGAAAAATTAATTACAGATTGCGGGATTGGCTTATTTCACGCCAGCGTTACTGGGGCACTCCAATACCGGTTATCTATTGCGATAAGTGCGGAGAAGTGCCGGTTCCCGAAGATCAGCTTCCTGTTGTCCTTCCTTATGAAGTTGCTTTCAAACCCGATGGCGGTTCTCCGTTGGCAAGCAATAAAGAATTTGTAGAAACTAAATGTCCACACTGCGGCGGCAATGCTCATCGCGATGTTGATACGATGGATACGTTTGTTGATTCATCCTGGTATTACTTGCGTTATATGAATCCAAATTTTAACAGTGCAATGTTTGATTCTAAACTTGCAAATGATTGGACTCCGGTAGATATGTATGTCGGCGGCGCTGAACATGCAGTAATGCATCTACTCTATGCCCGCTTCATTCACAAATTTTTAAGAGATATCGGAATGGTGTGCAGTAACGAACCATTTCAAAAACTTATCCATCAAGGAACGATCACAGCTCAAGGCGCAAAGATGTCTAAGTCCAGAGGCAATGTTGTGGATCCTCATTCATTTATGGAAAATTACGGCGCAGATGTTTTTAGAATGTATCTGATGTTCATGGGTCCATATGAACTTGGCGGGGACTGGAGTGATAAAGGAATTGTCGGTGTTGACCGTTTTGTTCAGAGAGCATATATAATGTTCGAAGTGCATGCAAGTTCTGCAAAAAAATTTCCGACGAAAGATAAATATGAAATTTCCGAACTGAGCGAAATTGAAAAATCAATTTATAGAAAAGTGAATCAGTCAATTCAAAAGACAGATATTGAAATTGAGAACTTTAGATTCAATACCGCTGTTGCTGCTTTGATGGAGCTTTCCAACGAGATGAAAAATTTAAGTGAATGCAGAAAGGATCTGCAGACTTATGTTTTGGAAAGATTTGCTGTGATGATTGCGCCGCTAGCACCTCATCTTGGTGAAGAATGCTGGAAACTTCTTGGCAAAGAAAATTCGTTGTTCCAAAATCCTGTCTGGTTTGATGTTGATGAGAAAGCGCTTTCGGTTGATAACATGACGATTGTTGTTCAGATAAACGGAAAAGTCAGATCAAAAATTGATTTGCCGGTTGACATGCTTGAAGCTGAAGTAAAAAAAGCTGTTTTTGCAGATGAGAAAGTGAAATCATACACGGACGGCAAACAGGTTGTAAAAGAAATCTATGTCCCAAATAAAATTTATACTATTGTTATCAAATAAAAATCCGCGAACATCCGCTAAATCCGCTTCATCCGTGTGCTATTGGAATAGAACACGGATTACGCTGATGACACGGATATACGCTGATATCTAAAAGAGGAAAAAATGTTAGACGTTAAATTCATCAGAGAAAATCCAGAGTTGGTTAGGCAAGGATTGCTAAACAAAAATGCAAAAGATATTGTTGACGATGTTCTCACACTTGACGAACAGCGCCGTTCATTTATTGCTAAGACTGAAGATTTGAAAGCAAAGAAGAATCAAGTTTCATCTCAAATACCTCAAATGAAAAAAGCAGGACAAGATACTACAGCAGTCTTTGCGGAGATGAAGCGTGTTGGAGATGAAACCGCTTTGCTGGATGGACTACTCCGGGATGTTGAAGATAAATTGGATAATATTTTGCGCAGTACACCAAACCTTGCACATTCATCCGTACCGGTAGGAGCAACAGCAGAACAAAATGTAGAAGTCCGTCAATGGCTTCCGGAAGGATTTTCATTTGAAAATGATTTTAAGGTTCTCGATCATATCGAGCTTGGAAAGAAACATTCAATTCTGGATTTTGAAAGAGGAACAAAAATTTCCGGTTCCGGTTTTCCTCTTTACATGGGAAAAGGTGCAACGCTGGAACGCGCTCTAATCAACTACATGTTGGATTCTCACTTGAACGATCACGGTTATTCCGAAATATTTCCGCCTGTTCTTGTTAATAGAGAATCAATGAAGGGCACGGGACAAATTCCTAAAATGGAAGAGGATATGTATTTTATCGAGAAAGACGGTTTGTATCCGGTTCCAACAGCGGAAGTTCCAATAACAAATATACACCGCGATGAAATTCTTGCAGAAAAAGATTTACCGGTTAAATATGTAGGTTACTCGCCCTGTTTCAGACGTGAAGCAGGATCGTACGGAAAAGATTCAAAGGGATTTTTGCGCGTTCATCAATTCAATAAAGTTGAAATGGTAAAATTTGCAAAACCGGATAATTCTTATGATGAATTAGAGAAGATGATAAAAGACGCAGAAGATATTTTGAAAGGATTAAAAATTCCGTATAGAATTTTATTGCTGTGTACCGGCGATTTAAGTTTTTCTGCTGCTAAATGTTACGATATTGAAACATGGTCTCCTGCCGAAAATAAATGGTTGGAAGCTTCATCCTGCAGCAACTTCGAAAATTTTCAAGCACGCCGTGCTAACATTCGTTACCGCAAAGAAGATAAAAAACTTGAGTTCGTTCACACACTTAACGGTTCCGGTTTGGCTACAAGTCGTCTGATGGTCTCGCTCCTTGAAAACTATCAGACCCCCGAAGGAAAAATCATTGTTCCAAAAGTGTTGCATAAATATACCGGATTTGAAGTCATTGGATAGTAAAAAGTGTAGAGTGCAGAATGAAGAGTGTAGAGTGCAGAATGAAGAGTGTAGAGTATATGAATATTCAATCTACGTTCATCACTCTTCGTTCTACGTTATATAATAGAAAGGGTGATGGTTCAAATTGTTTGGTAATCTTAAACATCTTAATAAATATTTCCGGCGTTATAAAACAAAACTAATTCTTGGTTGCGTTTTTATTCTCCTTTCAAATGTTGCGAATGTTTATATACCGCTTAATGTTATGAAGGGAATAAATTTGTTAAGTGAGAAAGTAAATATCCAGGTAATTACTAACCTTGTTCTGCTATTGCTTGCGGCTGCAATTATCAGCAACATATTCCGTTATTTCATCCGCCAGACCATCATAGTTGTTTCTAGAGAAATTGAATACGATCTGCGGCATGATTTCTGGACTCATATTCAAAAACTTCCGCTAAGATTTTTCCAAAATAATTCAACCGGCAATATCATGTCTCATGCAACCAATGATATTAGCGCCGTTAGAATGTTCGTCGGTCCCTCTGTGATGTATACAATTGATAACGGAATAAAATTTATTCTTACAATTTCTGTTATGATTTCTCTAAGTCCAATTTTGACTCTTTATGCGCTATTACCATTACCATTCTTATCGTTTGTGGTATACCTCGTAATGAAGAAAGTTCATTCCAAATTCACCCGTATTCAAGAAAAATTTTCTGATCTTACAACACATGCACAAGAAAATTTTTCGGGCATCAGGGTAGTTAAATCTTATGAGCGTGAAGAGAATGAAATAAACGAGTACAAGAAACAGAGCGAAGAATATTTAAAACGCAAAATGGATTTGGTACGGCTTCAAGCTCTTTTTATGCCGGTGTTTTTTATGATTGCAGGACTTTCTGCGATCATTGTTGTTCTTGCCGGAGGTAATATGATAATTAACGGCACTCTAACTGTAGGCGCTATAGTAGCATTTATGTTATACCTTGTTGATTTGATCTGGCCAATGATTTCATTTGGATGGGTAGCAAATATGATTCAGCAGGCGGATGCAAGTATGAAACGCTTGTTAAAAATATTTAATGAACCAATAGAAATTTCTGAGAGCGGGACGGACTTAGAGCTGAATCAATTTAAAGGCGATGTTGAATTTAAAAATGTCTCTTTCCGCTATGCCGAAAGTTTACCTTGGATTCTTAAAAACATGAGCTTTAAGATTGAACACGGTCAAACCGTTGCCTTTGTTGGAAACACCGGCGTTGGCAAAACAAGTTTGGTTAATCTCCTTCCTCGCCTTTACGATGTTACTGAAGGTGAAATTTATTTTGACGGTACTGATATCAGAAAAATTCCATTAAATGTTTTAAGAAAAAACATTGGAATGGTTCCTCAAGAAAATTTTCTCTTTTCAGATACTCTTGCCAATAATTTAGTTTATGGATTGAACGACGGTAATCAAGAATTAATAGATCAGGTATCGGAGATAGCGCAATTGTCAAAAGATGTTTCAACATTTCCCGATGGATACCGGACAATTCTTGGAGAAAGAGGCATAACACTATCCGGCGGACAAAAGCAGCGTTCAACACTTGCACGCGCTCTGGCTATCAATCCAAAAATTTTAATTCTTGATGATTCTTTCTCTGCCGTTGATACCGATACTGAGGAAGAAATACTAAAGCAGTTGAAAAGTTTTATGAAAGACCGGACTAGCATTATTATCAGTCATAGAATCTCTACCGTAAAAGATTCGGATAAAATTTTTGTATTAGATAATGGGATTATAGTTGAAGAAGGAACACACGATCAGTTAGTTGAAAGAGGCGGAATTTATGCAGACTTACATTTGAGGCAGTTGTTAGAAAAAGAACTTTCGGAAATGAATTAGAAAGAAGAAGAATGGCAGAACAATCAAAAGATGATGAAATACTCGGCAAGGCGTACGATTCAAAGTTGATGCGCCGGCTGCTCAAGTACGTTAAGCCGTATAAGAAGTATGTCATCCTTGCAATACTTTTAAATATAATTGTTTCAGCGCTCGGACCATTGCGTCCTTACCTTACAAAAATTGCTTTCGATGATAAAATTCAGAATAAGGATTTCCATGGATTGTTAATAATTTGTGCCATACTCTTAGCATCATTGATGCTTCAAGCTTTCATTCAATATTTTCTTACATTTTATACAGAGTTAATGGGGCAAAAAATAATTTACGATATACGCGTTCAACTCTTTTCCCATGTTCAAAAACTTGCTCTAAAGTATTTTGACAAGACTCCTGTTGGCAGAACTGTTACGCGGGTTACTAATGATGTTGATTCCCTTAACGAAATGTTCTCATCCGGAATTGTTACAGTGTTCAGTGATATTTTTGTAATTATATGGATTTTTATCTTCATGTTTTTAATGTCCTGGGATCTTTCACTTGTAACTCTTGCTGTTATGCCTGTTTTGATTTATGCTACATTCTTATTCAGAAAGAAAGTTCGGGAAACATATAGAGATGTCCGCCTTCATCTTGCAAGGTTAAACTCTTATATGCAGGAACGTGTAACCGGAATGAATGTTGTCCAGATTTTTGCAAAGGAAAAGGAAGAGATGCAAAAATTTTCTGCTATAAACACGGACAACAAAATTGTAAACATCAAATCAATTCTTTATTACGCTGTTTTTTTTCCCGTAGTTGAGTTGCTCAGCGCAATCTCTGTTGGATTGATTATTTGGTATGGCGGAGGAGAAGTAATTCAAAGCCGTTTAACTGTAGGTATTTTAATTGCATTCTTGCAGTACACGGAAATGTTCTGGCGGCCTATAAGAGATCTTTCCGAAAAATATAATATACTACAAACCGCTATGGCTTCTTCTGAACGAATATTTAAACTTCTTGACGACGACACTATCATTAAAGAACCTGAGAACCCGGTGCATCTTACCAATATCCGCGGTGAAGTTGAATTTAATAATGTTTGGTTCGCTTACAACCCGGGCGAATATGTTCTCAAGAATTTATCTTTCAAAATTAATCCCGGGGAAAGAATAGCTATTGTTGGCGCAACAGGTGCGGGCAAAACAAGTATTATCAACATCTTTACAAGATTTTATGATATTGGAAGAGGAAGTATATCGCTCGATGGTATTGATATCCGCGAATTAGATATAAGCGATCTGAGAAAATATATATCGGTAGTTCTGCAAGATGTTTTCCTCTTCAGCGGAACAATTAAATCGAATATTAGTCTTGGAAATAAAAATATTTCCGATGAAGAAATAATTGAGGCGGCAAAAACTGTCGGCGCTCATAAATTCATTTCCCAGCTTCCAAACGGTTATGATGAGGAAGTGAAAGAGAAAGGCGCGACTTTAAGTGTTGGACAGAAACAGTTAATTTCATTTGCGCGCGCGCTTGCATATAACCCTCAAATCCTTATTTTAGATGAGGCAACTTCAAGTGTTGATACCGAAACCGAGCAGTTAATTCAAAACGCAATTGAAAAACTTTTGATTGGAAGAACATCAATTGTAATTGCACATCGTCTTTCAACTATTCAGAATGCAGATAAAATTTTTGTTATGCATAAAGGTGAATTGAAAGAAGAAGGTACGCATCAAGAACTTCTTGCAAAGAGAGGAATCTATTATAAACTTTATCAGCTTCAGTACAAAGATCAGGAAATAATTAAAACCGCTTAATGGAGGTGTAATTGGCAACAACTCGATTTATGACTTTACCCCGCCATATTATGGAAGGCGAAAAACTTCACCCGGAAGCGACCGGAGAACTTTCTGCAATTCTTTTACAACTTGGACTTGCTGCAAAAATAATTTCACTCGAGGTTAACAAAGCCGGGCTTGTAGATATACTCGGATTTACCGGCGATAGCAATGTTCACGGAGAAAAAGTTAAGAAGCTTGATATTTATGCGCACGAAATGCTGATCAAAGCAATGGACCACGGCGGTCATTTCTGTGTTATGGCTTCTGAGGAGGAGGAAGATATTATTCATCTTCCGCCGCATCAGAAAATTGGAAAATACGTTCTGCTTTTTGATCCGCTTGACGGCTCTTCCAATATCGATGCTAACATAAGTATAGGTACAATTTTTTCCATCTATCAGAGAATCAGCGAAGGAAATGGACCCGGTAATAGAGAAGATTGTTTACAGCCGGGATACAAACAAGTTGCTGCAGGTTATATCGTTTACGGCTCGAGTACAATTTTAGTTTACACAGCCGGGCATGGGCATGGTGTTTATGGTTTTACTCTAGATCCTGCTTTTGGTGAATTTCTTCTTTCTCATGACGATATAAAAATTCCGAAACAGGGAAGAATCTATAGTCTAAACGAAGGTAACTATTTTTCGTGGCCTCAAGGTTTGAAGAATTACATTAAATACCTGCAGGCAAATATGTTTGACGGCAAGCCGTATCAAGCGCGTTATGTCGGCTCGATGGTCGCAGATATTCATCGAACACTTTTGTACGGTGGAATTTTTATTTACCCCGGTGATAAGAGAAATCCAAAAGGTAAATTGCGTTTGATGTACGAATGCAATCCGATGGCTTTTATAATGGAAGAAGCCGGCGGGCGCGCAACCGATGGTAAAAAAAGAATTTTAGAATTACAACCGAACAATCTTCACGAAAGAACTCCAATATATATCGGTAGCGAAGATGATGTTTTGCTCGTGGAAAAATATTTGCGAGAAGGGGAAGACAGATATTAAAAGACAAAATACGAAGTTCGAGGGACGAAGTATGAAAATTTTAAAATATTTTCTTCTTACCTCGTCATTCGCACTTCTCACTTAATTTTTGCTAGTTCTTCCGCAAGTTTTTTTGCAAGTTCCGGCTTTGCAATTCCTTCAATTTTTATTTTGGTTGAGCTCACCAAAACTTCCGGTGCATCGCCTTCACCTTTCATGTATTTGAACAAACAATAACCAAGTCGGTTTCTATCATTCATAATCGGTATGTTTTCTTTAAACATTTCCGTGATGTTATAGCATTGTCTTTCAAGCGAGTTAGCCGGAAATAATTTTGTTGCTGGAGGAGGCAGTGTTGTCATAGTTGAACCTTGTTTTTTAGCTGCCGAAAAATAATGAAGTGAACTTTTACATCCAACAGTGCAAATTGGAATGGAAAATATTATTGGTTAGATTTGCAGTGAAAACAATCAAATCACATAGTGCCCAATAAACAAATAAATAAAATTCTGATTATCCGGCTAAGTTCGCTTGGGGATATTCTTCTCTCTACTCCGGTCATTCGCTCACTAAAACGGAAATTCCCAAATTCTCAAATTGATTTCGTAGTAAAAAAGCAGTTCAAAGACGCACTGTTATATAATCCCAATATCTCCGGTGTTATCATCTATGAAAAAGAAAAAGCAAAGCAGCTAAAGTATGATTTGAAAATTGCGAATTATGATTTAGTAATTGATCTTCAGAATAATTTTAGAAGTAATGACCTCACAAAATTGATAAAGGCGCATATCCGGCGGTTTAAGAAACCTTCTATTAAGAAACTTCTTCTAGTTTGGTTTAAAATAAACTTATTGAAAGATATGAAAACAATTCCTGAACGGTATGCTGAAACTGCCGGAGTTGATATTGACAACAAAGAGTTAGAATTATTCTTTCCGCAGAATATTAAAGCTATACTTGAAGATGGTAAAAAATATATTGGCTTTTGTCCGGGGTCTAAGCATTTTACAAAACGGTGGCCGTCAGAATATTTTATTGAACTTGGGAATAAATTGGCGAAGCAAGGATTTACGATAGTTTTATTTGGAGGGAAAGGCGATAAAGAACTTTGCAGTACAATCTCAATGAATATTAACTGGTCTATTAATTTACAGAACGAGGATCAGTTGCTTCAGACAGCGGCAGAAATGGAACGCTGTAAGCTAATTATTTCAAATGATTCCGGCTTAATGCATACTGCTTCTGCAGTCGGTATTCCTTTAGTATCCATTTTGGGATCAACTGTTAGAGAGTTTGGATTTATGCCGGCAGGTTCACAAAATTTAATCTTAGAAAATAAATTGTTATCTTGCCGTCCGTGCAGCCACATTGGAAAATCAAGCTGTCCGAAAAAACATTTCAAGTGTATGAAAGAAATTACACCTGAGTTAGTACTCACTGAGCTTAATAATATTCAAGTAGGTATATGAAACAAATCTGGTATCTTATCTATAATGTCATTGTAATTCCATTGCTCAAATTTGCATTGTTCATTGGTCAACTGTTAAGTGCCAAAATAAGAACGGGTATTAAAGGAAGAGAAAAACTTTTTGAGAACTTAATAATTGATCTTGCCGGAATAGACCGTGGTAAAAAAATGGTCTGGATTCATTCATCCTCTATGGGAGAGTTCGAACAGGCAAAACCAATTATTGAAAAATTGAGAAGAGAGAAAGATGTAAATGTTATAATCACATTTTTTTCACCTTCCGGTTATACTAACAACCTCAAATATCCTCTGGCTGATGTGATTGCATATTTTCCATATGATACCCCAATGATGGCTAACCGTTTTCTAAATTTAGTTCGACCTAATATCGCAATTTTTATGCGTTACGATATCTGGCCAAATATGATTTGGCAACTTGAGAAAAAAAAGATTCCAAGTTTTATTGTTGATGCAACAATGCGTTCTAAAACTCCAAGAAAATGGATCGTTGCTAAAAGTTTTCACAAATCGCTTTATGCGCACGTAACAAAAATTCTTGCCGTATCTAAAGAAGACGAAAATAATTTCAGAGAGTTTAATATTAACGGTGAAATTATTAAAGCCGTTGGTGATACAAGGTTCGACCGGGTATACCAAAAAAGTCTTCTTGCAAAAGAAAAAAAACTTTTCAAAGACGGATTCTTTGAAGGGAAGAAAGTGTTTGTTTTGGGAAGCTCATGGGAAAGCGATCAAGAAGTTCTACTGCCCACGGTAATGAAGCTAATGAAATATGATCAACAGATCATCACAATAATTGTACCGCATGAGCCGACCGAACTTCATCTCGAGGAAGTTGAAAACACACTTGCCGGCAAATATGATTCAATCAGATTTTCATATTTGAATAACTATAAAAACGAACGCTTAATTATTATTGATTCAATAGGTGTTCTATTAACGCTTTATGCTTATGGAAATGTGGCGTATGTAGGTGGAAGTTTTAAGCAAGGAATTCATAATGTACTTGAACCTGCTGTTTATGGAATTCCGGTTTTATTCGGACCGAAACATGAAAATAGCCAGGAAGCCGTTCATCTTACAAAAATTGGCGGCGGAATTTGTATCCGTAATAAACGGGAAGCATATAAAAATTTACGCAAGATTTTCAGCGATGAACAATTAAGGAAGCGAATTGGTAAAATTTGTTCAGGGTATGTAAAAGAAAATATCGGCGCTACTTCAAGAATTTTAGACGAGATCTATAAATTCATATAAGTTTTTTGGCTGAATACAGTATAATGATCGTTTCTTGTTTAATTTCTTTCACGTATTTTATAAATTGGCAGTGCATTTAGGACAAAGCTAAATTGATGAATTCATCTCTGGAAAAATCTTTTGAACATTCCGCCACAGAAATATCATTCCGTGAAATTTTCGAGTTTGCCCCGATTGGAGTTGTAATATTTCAGCGCGATTGGAAAATTAAATTTGTAAATAAAAATTTTTTCCAATTCAATGGTGTGATAACAGACATTCCCCAAAATGTAATTGGCAAAAGTATTTTTGAGAACAGATTATTTTATGAAGCGGATATACGCGATGAACTTAATCTTCTCAAAAGAGGGGAGGCGTTCGAAAAAGAAATAATTGCTTCCCGTACTTTGAATGGCGGCAAAGTATCCATTCTTCTAAAAGGCGCTCCTATTATTTTTAATGGTGAATTTACCGGCGGAGTTTTGATTCTTGAAGACATTAAGATTGACGCCGTTAAAACTCATGGATCATTAATACATTCAAGCGATTTTCAAACTTTTCTCGGCTTGCTCAGCGATTTTTTTATTGTGGTTGATAAAGAAGGTATAGTGAGAGTATTGCCTTCAGCCGGCATAGAATTATTTGATTTTCTTTTTGAGCCGGAATCCGGCAAATCAATTTTTCAAATGAAAAAAATCTCATCAATCCTTTTCAAAAAACTTTTGGAAAATGTTATTACAAATAATAAAGTAATAAGCACACAAATTCCTTTTATCAGAAATCAAAGAGAAATTTCCGCACGCGTAACACTGATTCCTTTTAGCAACGTAGGACTTGAAGTTGATTGGGTAATACTGCTAATCAAAGATTTTAGTAAAGAAGCCGAACACGTTGGCTTCTCCGAAGAGGAAATCATCGAGTTGACAAAGTATCAGCAGATTACAGCGACTGTTATAGACGGTCTTATCGGTACAAATAAAAATGGGAAGATTACTTTTTGGAATGAATCGGCTTCAAAACTTTTTGGATTAACACGCAGCGAGGTATATGGAAAGTTCCTGGGAAAAATATTTTCCAACATTGATGAAAAATATTTTGAGGAATTAAAAAATCGAGTTCGCAATAATAATAATAAAGAATGGCGGGGCCAATTTCGTATTGGAGAAGATGAAAGCATTGCCGACTATTACGATGTGAAGATTGGAATTATTGGTGATGGAGATGATGAGACGGTTTTTCTTCTGTGCACTCCGGTAACCGACCGGGTTAATCGAGAAAAAAAAATAAAAATTTCTGAAGAGCGATTCCGCAATATTGTTGCCAACTCTCACGAATTTATTTGTACACTCGACTTACGAGGAAGAATCACATATGCCAATCCTCACTTTCTTGAAGTGTTTCAATATACCGAGACAGAAATAATCAGTCTTGAATTTCCGGAATTGATTGATCCGTATTATCCCATAAAAGAACCGTTCGAGTTTAACAGCATAGCGGAGAAACAATTACATACATTCGAACTTCCGCTTCTAACAAAGCTTGGGCAGCGAATTCATGTGCTTTCAAGCTTTTCATCCGTTGAAGATATAAACGGAAGCGTTCAGTATTATAATGTGATTTTGACCGACATTACATTAAAGAAAGAATCAGAAAAAGATTTGATGCTTATCCGTTCAGTATTCGAAGCATCGCAGAACGGAATAGTGTTGTTAAATAAAAAAAGGATTGCTCTTGTCAACGATTCTTTTGTCGAAATGTTCGGGTTCAAAAGTGCAAGCGAGATTCTGGGAATGAATCCGTTAGACTTCATAGATGAAAAAGATAGAGAACGGGTTGCATTTCTGATTGAAATGGCAGAGGAAGGAAAAGAAACTCCAACAAGATTTTATTTTACCGGGCGGAAGAAAAACTTTTCACAATTCGAAGTTGAGAATTCTGTCTCAACTTATGAAATCGAAAACGAAAAATTTGCCGTATGGATTTTACGTGATGTAACCGACGAGAAAAAAGCTCAAAATGCCCTCGCAATTTCCGAAGAGAGATACAGAAGCATCACAGAAAACATAAGTGAAAGCATTTGGACTGCGGAAAGGCAGGATGGTAAATTAAAAGCTGTTTTCTATACTCCTGCAATCAAAAAAATTACGAGCTATGAAGCTCATGAATTTATTGATGATCCAGCACTCTGGAAAAAGATAATTCATCCCGATGATGTTGAAGATGTAGTTGATAAACTGCGTAAATTTTATGCCGATTCTGCGCGCTACTCTAATGCAATAGAGTGCAGAATAATTGACACACTGGGAAACATCATATGGATTGAAAATAGGATTACACTTGTCCGTGATACAAAAGGAGATATTCAAAAGATATTTGGAATTGTAAGCGATATAAGTCTGTCGAAACAAGCTGAAGAGGAATTGAAAAAATCAGCACAGAACTTAAAAGAATTGAATGAAACAAAAGATCGTTTCATTTCAATCATATCTCACGATCTTCGCACGCCGTTCAGTTCAATTCTCGGTTTCACAGATCTTCTTCTAAATGATAAAGAACTTGACGAAGAAGGCAAGACTCAATATATCCGGTACATTCAAGAATCATCAAAAAGTATGTTGAGTTTGGTAAATTCACTTTTAGATTGGACGCGTCTTCAAACCGGCAGTGTTAAGTTCGAGCCTGAAAGAATAAATGCAAAAGAACTCATCGAAAAATCTATGCAAATATTATCGGGCGCCGCTCTACAAAAGAAAATTGTTTTAATGTCCGAGATGCAAAAAGATTTTTATGTTCACGCAGATTCGGGCTTACTGCTGCAGGTATTCAACAACCTGATTTCTAATGCAATTAAGTTTACTAAAGCCAGTGGAAGCATACGGGTAAATGCGCAGGCAAACATTGAAAAAAAACAGGTCGAGTTTTCAGTTAAAGATGACGGCGTTGGAATAAGTAAAGAAGATATTCCAAAACTCTTCAAAGTAGATTCAAAATATACAACAAGCGGAACCGCCGGCGAAAAGGGAAGCGGTTTAGGGCTTTCGCTTGTTCACGATATAATCCAGAAACACGGCGGTGAAATATGGGTTGAAAGTGAAAGTGGAAAAGGAACGGAATTTATTTTTTCTATTCCGGTCGCTTCTGCAAATATTTTACTTGTAGATGATGTTAAGACCGACAGATTGCTCTATTCAAAATTGATTAGGAGTTTGATACCAAGTTATAAAATTCTTGAAGCGGAAAACGGTAAAGAGGCACTCGATGTTATTAAGCATGCGTCTCCTGCTCTTGTCATTACAGATCATAAAATGCCAGTTATGAGCGGTTATGATTTGGTGAAGCAGTTGAATATAACGGAATTAAAATACAAACCGCCTGTTATTGTATTAAGCAGCGATATTACCAAATCTATTGAAGCCGAATACAAAGACCTTGGCGTTGAATTTATTTTTGAAAAACCGGTCAACTTAGCGAACTTCAAAAATGCAATTGAGCGTTCATTAAGGAAAGCGATTTTTAACTAAAGGGTAGTTCCAAAAACTATCTTTTGTAAAAAATTTAACGCGGAGAACGCAAAGAATACGCAAAGTTCGCAGAGGATATTGAAGTTTTTGGAACTACCCTAAATAGAAAACACTCTTCTTACAATAAATAATTAATCATTATCTATCATTCATTGTAATTTTAGTACTGCACCTGTTACAGATTCTAAAATAATTTTACTGCCGGTT
>JAJYXU010000110.1 GCA_021801605.1 Bacteroidota bacterium | reverse complement strand
GGATTGAAAATTCCAAAAACCGGCAATGAATATGAAAACTATTCTCAAAATAAATATCCATCAAATTTAGAAACCGGGAATATTGATTTTACCCATCAAATTGAGCCGGAACAATTAAAAATGCCCGATGTTGATTACGATAAACTCCCGTCGCTTGAAGCACAGCAAAAAAATATTTCAATTCCGGAAGAAGAAATTCATAGAGCTTATGAAGTAGGATTTAGTTTTAATTCTAGAACAACCGATATAAAACAAAGAATAAAAAGCCCTAAAACATTACAAGAATTATATTTAATCTCAGAAATTCTTAATAAGCCAAAAGCTCATCGCAGATAATGGCAAGAAAGTACGTCTTCAAAAGAACTGCTTTAGCAGAAGAGCACAAACCAATTGTTGATGAATCCCGTTTTCAAATTAATTATCGAGAAGAACTAAACCCCGCCCAGTATGAAGCAGTAAGTGCAGTTGAAGGAAGTTATCTAATCATCGCCGGTGCAGGAAGTGGTAAAACAAGAACATTAGTTTACCGTGTTGCCCGTTTAACCGAATTAGGTTACGATCCTTCTTCAATTTTGCTACTTACATTTACAAGAAAAGCCGCTAAAGAGATGATGGATAGAGCGGCAATTCTTCTCGATAACAGATGCTCTAAAATAAATGGTGGTACGTTCCATTCCTTTGCAAATATTATACTGCGTAAATATGCCAAAGCTGTAAATCTCGATAATGGTTTTACAATCCTCGATCAGACCGACAGTGAGGATGTCATTAATTTAATCCGCGGGCAGTTGAATTTATCACAGCATAAAAAAAGATTTCCCAATAAGGCAACAATTTTTAAAGTTCTTAGTTTCGGCGCTAATACAGAGCGAAAGGTTGAAGATATTCTGGAAGAAGAATATCCTCACTTTACAGAATACACCGACAAGATTTTAGAGATTCAGAAAATATATACTTCGTACAAAAGAAAAAATAATTTACTTGATTATGATGACCTGCTGATATTTTTCCGGAATTTTCTGTTAGAGTTAGGTCAGGCGGCAAAATTGTTTTTGTCTACAATTAAATTTGTGATGGTTGATGAATACCAGGATACGAATAAACTGCAAGCTGAGATCATTCAAGGACTGTCACAGATCAATCAAAACGTAATGGTTGTTGGTGATGATTCTCAATCAATCTATTCGTTCCGGGGCGCTAACTTCAAAAATATTATGGAGTTTCCAAAACTTTTCAAAAATGTAAAAGTTATTACTCTGGAAGAAAATTACCGCAGTACACAGGAGATTCTGAATTTCTCTAATCATATTATTGAATACGCAGTAGAAAAATATCCAAAACATCTATTCACCAGAAAAACCGGCGGCGAGCTACCGGGAATTATCTCTGCGGCTAATGAAAATATGCAATCTCGTTTTATTGTTGAAAGAATCTTAGAATTGCGCGAAGAAGGTGTTCCTCTAAAAGATATTTCAATTCTCTTCCGTTCTTCATTTCATTCTTTCAATCTTGAGATTGAACTAAATAAAGCCAATATACCGTATGTAAAATTCGGCGGAATGAAATTTATAGAGACTGCACATGTTAAAGATATTCTGGCATTTCTACGCATTTCTGCAAACCCGGTTGATTATGTAAGCTGGTACCGCGTGCTTCTTTTGCACGAAGGAATCGGTCCGAAAAAAGCTCAAATGATTATGGATGAGATAGCTTCAAAAAATCTTTCCATAGATAAAATCCCGGAAGCCGCGGTAAATAAAAATTATAACGACAGGATATTTAATCTGTTCAATCTTCTTCATCAAATGCATATTAAAAACCAATCACCGGCGGAAAAAACTGAACTCGCTTTTAATTATTATGAACCGCTATTTAAAGAAAAATATGACGACTGGAATAAAAGAAAAAAGGATTTGGGAATATTCATGAACCTTGCAGAAAATTATAGAAGTCTTGATAGTTTTCTTTCCGATATGGCTCTTGAACCTCCGCATGATAGCGTTACAGATATTGAAGCGGGAGATAAAGATAAGGAGCGTTTGACTCTCTCTACAATTCATTCAGCTAAGGGACTTGAATGGCATACTGTATTTATTCTCCACGCAATTGAGGGATTCTTCCCATCTTCACAATCAGTTGATAAATTAGAATCACTGGAAGAAGAAAGGCGCTTAATGTATGTGGCTTCAACAAGAGCAAAACAAAATTTATATGTTTGTTACCCGATGCAGATATTCGATCGTCATCAAGGAATAACATTTTCAAAGCCATCACGTTTCATAGATGGAATCGCTGACGAGATGGCTGAACAGTGGTTGCTTGAGGAAGGATGAATTTGAGTGCAGATTGTAGAACGTAGAGTTTAATTACTTCTCCTTCACTTTTTACTAGCGGGTGGACAGAGCTAACTTTTAATTCTCGGTGGCTCAATGTGAAATATTAAATCTTATGGTTCATCATAATAATGCGTACTTCATGAATTAACCCCACGATTTAGAGGCTGTGTTAAAATCAGCAAATGTCATTTCGATGGAACGGAGTAACTGAGAAATCTTACTGAGTCCCCTTACGAAAAATATGAAAGATGAATAACCACGACTTTTAAGTCGTGGGTCAAATTCCCAAGAAATACCGCGGGCTTTAGCCCAAAACAGATGATTAATGTGGCTAAAGCCAAAGATAGTAGGGCTTAATTTTCCACGACCTAAACGTCGTGGCTATTGATCAATTTAATTTGCGTAAAGTGTATTAGGATGATATCGGTAAGGAGAGCAAGAAGGAATGAAAAAGCAATCTATCAAAGCTAAAATATTCGATAAAAAATTCGACAAGGGTGAAGATATTTCAAAATATCTTGACATATCAAAAGCTAACAGACAGTTCTCAATTAAATCT
>JAJYXU010000053.1 GCA_021801605.1 Bacteroidota bacterium | reverse complement strand
TAACGGAATCGGCAGTGAAGTTCTTTGAGCGAAGGATAAAGTGGTTAGAAAAATAAGTGAGGCGAAAAAGAATTTTTTATTCATCTTTTATCTCGTTAATATTTTTTGTGATGAGTTAGCTTGCGGCAAAAATAAGTTGGTGGTGGGTTTAATACAAACGAAATGTTTGTTATTGTCATTCTGAGGAGTTCGAAGCGCATAAATTTTGATAAGTGCGAGTGATTGTAAGTTATAGTAGTTAAGGACTTTCCTATAATATACATTATGAGAAATCATTTTACAAAGTAGAGAGTAAGGAGTGAATTAAAAACATAACTTTTCTGGACTTGCAATCATAACAGAAAGCATTCTTGCTGCTCCATGGGATTAACTGATTACTAACTACCCCATTCTCTTTCTAAGATAATCGTAAAAATTTTCCCGCGTACTGAACATAAGAAATACTACTATTTCCTTTTGAATATAAAATGCAAGGCGGTATTCAACTCCTAAATGACGAATTTTAGTTTTAGAGATTTTTCTTAGTTCTCCTCTTAGCCGATCAAATCTAAACGGATTAATTAGAACTTCATCGATACTCTTATTCAATTTATCTAAAAGCTGTGCGGGCAGATTTTTTATATCTCGTTTGAATGCCGGATGGAATGCCGCTTGGTGCATATTATAAATTAGAAAATACCTGTCTTCGTGAGAGCAGTTTAACCTTTTTATTTTTTACATCGTTAAGCCGCCTCTTTAAGATATTATCTTCTTTACTTAATCTTGCCTCAAGAATCTTTAATTCATCATTAGATAAGTTTGCTATAACTCTTGCCAGATCATCTATCCTCAAATTAATATTGGCTGTAACTTCCATAATAAATTCCTTAAATAGTTTGATAATAATATACATTATAAGAAATCATTTTACTTAACCCGGGAAGAGAGGCAGTGATATTTGCTGTCTCTCTTAAATAAAGCAAATCAATATTATTTATTTGGGTAAGCAGTGGTATCCGCTACAGCTTTGTACAAATCTTTTAATTCTTGAAGAGTTGTTTTGAAAGCAGTCATTTCAGAACCAAGCTGACCAAATTTTATTTTATGTTGTGCTTCATTAGATTTTGTGCGTACGAATTTACCAAGAGTCATTCCGGCTGTCGCATCAAGGTCTGGGATTTTTTTACCATCTGTCCCGTGGCAAATTGTGCATTTATTATTGTAATAAGTTCTTCCATTAGTTGCATTTCCATCTTTACCTGTATTTGAGAATGTTGCTTTCCCAGTTGGATAGGTTCCTGTATAGGTTGCATCATAAAGTTGGGTAACATCAATAACTTCATTCTTTAGGAATTTAACAAGATTCCAAATCTCTGCCTCGGTTAAAAGCTGGCTATAATTTGGCATTTGATCACCAGCCGTAGCATTTGTAGTTGGATTATAAGTGGTCAAATCATAGGAAATATCTCGTCGTCCAGAACTTTTTTTGATCCCATCAAAAAGTTCTTGTGCGGATTTTGTTTTTGCAAAAGTAAATAAATTTAAGTTGGATACATTCGGACGACTTGTTTTAGGACCACGATTTATATAAGAACCGTTACTTCCTAATAGATCCCAAGCATGGCACTGTTTACAACGGAAGAAATCACTTGATGCGTTTAATTTGGCAAGCAAATTTACATCGGTCATTTTGGAATAATTAGCTTCTGTTGCCCAAAACTTATCATATAAAATCCCACCTTTGATACCGTCTGCATTATCGAACGGGGTTGGTTGAGCTGGTTCAGTGGAACTGCTCTTACAAGAGAAAAATACTACTGTTATTATTGTTGTGAATAGAAGAAAATAAAACTTTTTCATAAAAAACCTCCATAATATTATTTTTGCCTTTACTTTCTTATAATATACATTATAAGAAATTATTTTACAAACACTAACATTTTCTTCTGTTTGGTATAGAAATTCTTGGCAACTAACGAGAAAGGCAACGAATGCCAAAGGCATCACTATGTGAGAATCTTTCTGTAATAATTAGTTAGAGATTCTTCTCACGCTAAAGCGGGATCAGAATAACAATTTAAGATTTTACGCTTCCGCTTTTTCCAACATGGAAATTTTTACAAGCGCCTGCTCAATATCTTCTATAATGTCTTTCACGTTTTCAATTCCAACCGAAAGACGAACTAATCCTTCTGTAATACCCGCATCTTTGCGCGCTTCAGCGCCCATTGATAAATGCGTCATACTCGCCGGATGCTGAATTAAAGTTTCCACTCCACCCAAACTGACTGCAAGGGCGCATAACTTAACAGAGTTCATCACAACTTCACCCGCCTTAAATCCGCCCTTTAGCTCAAACGAGATCATTCCGCCGGGTGCACTATGCTGTTTCAATCCGACTTGATAATTAGGATGACTTCTCAATCCTGGGTATCGTACCCATTTTACTTCTGGATGATTCTCAAGATACTCGGCGACAAGCTGAGCATTTTCACAGTGTCTCTGCATGCGTATTGATAAAGTCTTTAATCCCCGGTGAACTAGAAATGAATTGAGCGGATCAATTACACCGCCAAGCTGATTCAAAGTTTTTCTCATCTTTAAATACATCTCTTCATCTTTCACAACAACTATTCCGGCAACAACATCTGCGTGTCCGTTCAAAAATTTTGTCATGCTGTGAAGAACCACATCAACGCCGAATTTAAACGGCTGCTGAAGAGCCGGACTCATAAAAGTATTATCTACTACAAGTAGTGCGCCTTGTTTATGAGCAATCTTAGATGCTGCTTCCAAATTCGTAATTGTGATCATGGGATTTGCCGGTGTCTCGATATAAACAATTTTTGTATTTGGCTTCATAGCTTTTTCGATTTCGCCGTCAACATCAGTATCTACAAAGGTTGATTCAACGCCGAACTTGCTCATGATTGATTGAAGCAATGTGAGGGTTGGACCGTAAACAGATTTTGAGCAAACAACATGATCGCCCGATTGAAGTAGTGAAATAAAAATCGTGTTGATTGCAGCCATTCCGCTTGCACATCCTAACGATTTGTGTCCTCCTTCCAATTCAGCAATTGCATTTTCCATTGCTTCAACGGTTGGATTTTTCATGCGGGTATATATGTATCCTTCCGCTTCTCCTTTGAAAAGTGCTGCGCCTTGCTCTGCCGATTCAAATTTGAAAGTTGATGTTTGATAGATCGGCGGAACAACCGGACCGAATTCATAATCGGAAATTCCTGAGTGGACACATTTTGAGTCGAATTGTAAATTTTTGTTGCGTGACATAATTTAATCTCCGGTTTGCGTTAAGCTTTCAATGTCGGCTAGATATTTCAATCGTCCAGACGCTTTTTTGTTTTTAATGAAATCTTCCTTATAGATATAATTAATAACCATTCCTGCACTTTCTGTTATTACACGGTTTTTGTAAGCATCATCAAACTCAACTCCGCTGATGCTCATCATAATATCTATTCTGACCGGAGGAACTCCTAATTGAATAACAGAATTCTTATCCAAGAAGTCCGAAGTTCGATATCCGAGTGAAGACAAGCCAAATTGGTTTAGAACATTTTCCATTCGTCTTGCATTTTCTTCACTAGCACGGATCCAAATATCTATATCACCCGTGCTTCGAGGCGCTCCATGAAATCCCAGCGCAAATTCACCCACCACCAAATACTCAACTTGGTTTGCGCTTAATAACCCTAACAATTTTTTGAAATCTTGGTGGAGAACCATCTTTTATCTCGTAAAATTGTTGTCTTAAAAACTCAATTGCAGAAATTCTTTCTTCCGCCGTTTTTGAAAGCCAGTACTCAAGATCGTAATTGCGTTTGTCTTTCAAAGATATCTTTCTAATTACTTTTTCCATATTACTTAATTACTCATTTTTGCCATTCTGAATCAAGACGAAGTCAAGGTGAATGCCGAAGGCATCCCTTCGGGAGAATTTCTGAACTATCTAAGTAGGAGATTCTTCGTCGCTAATCCAAAATAAAACAGTTTTTTCTTGCTCGTGTTCTTGATCTTAATCATGATCTCTTATTTAGAGCAAGATCATGAGCATGACTAACCACAATAACAGTGCTACGCTCAGAATGACAGTTCTGGTTTTATTCAACTCCTTCTTCTTCCGGAATTACACGCGCAATATCGGCAATGTCATCACCTTCATTTAATCGGATTAATCGAACACCTTGTGTGTTCCTTCCCATCACACGGAGCTCGTGAACGGCTTGACGAATCACCATTCCTCCGGTTGTAATGATTACAAGTTCGTCGGCATCGTTAACTTCTTTCATTGCGATCAATTTTCCATTTCTATCCGATGTTTTAACAGTGATAACGCCTTTACCGCCTCGCCTTGATAATCTGTAATCTTCTATTTCTGAACGTTTGCCGAATCCTTTTTCCGTTACAACCATTAATGTTGTTGCATTGCGGACAACAAGCATTCCAATTACAACATCATTCTTGCCCAATCTAATACCGCGCACTCCGGTTGCGGTGCGTCCCATATTGCGAACATCTTTCTCGTTGAAACGAACAGCCATTCCGTTTCTTGTGCCGATGATAATTTCGTTCTTTCCTTCGCTCAACTTCGCTTCTATCAAACGATCTTTGCCGCTAAGATTAATTGCGATGATTCCACCTTTGCGGATATTTGAGTAAGCGGAAAGAACTGTTTTTTTGATTGTTCCCTGCTCGGTCGCCATAACGATATATTTATCATCCGTAAATTCTTTTACAGAAACAAAAGCAGTGATGTTTTCCTCTTTATCTTTTTCAATAAGATTTAGAATTGATCTTCCCTTTGTCGCGCGTCCTCCTTCCGGAATTTCGTGAACCTTTAGCCAGTAACATTTTCCTTTGTCGGTAAAAAACATAATATAATGATGTGTTGAAGCAACAAACATATGTTCGATAAAATCTTCTTCGCGAGTTCCGGCTCCGGTTACTCCTTTACCGCCCCGTCCTTGCCTGCGGTATCCGCTTACAGGAAAACGTTTGATAAATCCTGCATGAGAGATTGTAACAACAACATCTTCTTCGGCAATAATATCTTCCAGTTTGAATTCCTGCAGCTGCATTTCAATTTTAGTTCTACGTTCATCAGCATATTTTTCTCTAAGAGCAAGAAGTTCTTCTTTAATTATAGACCATCTTTTCGTTTCGTTTGTAAGAATGCCTTTTAATCTTTCGATGAATTTCAGTGTCTCTTTGTATTCGTCTTCTATTTTTTGTCTTTCAAGTCCGGTTAAACGCTGCAATCTCATATCAAGAATTGCTTTTGCCTGGATTTCGGAAAGCTTGAACTTCTTCATCAAGTTGGTTTTAGCTGTTTCCGTATCCCTTGATTTTTTGATCGTCTGAATCACCGCATCAATATTATCGAGCGCAATGATGTATCCTTCCAGGATGTGTGCGCGTCTTTCAGCAGCATCAAGATCGAACTGAGTTCGTTTTATTAACACATCCATTCTGTGATCGAGGAAGTACTGCATCATCTGCTGAAGAGTTAACACTTTCGGCTGACCGTTTACAAGCGCAAGCATTATCACTCCAAAAGTTACCTGCATCTGTGTGTGTTTGAATAGCTGGTTTAGAGTAACCGCCGGCTGTCCATCCCGTTTTAATTCAATTACGATTCTCATACCGTCACGGTCTGACTCATCACGTATGTTTGAGATGCCTTCAATTTTTCCTTCGCGAACAAGATCCGCAATTTTTTCTATTAACGATGCTTTGTTAACTTGATACGGAATTTCCGTGATGATAATATTTTCTCTATCATTCTTAAGAGTTTCGATATTTGCTTTAGCGCGAATAACAATTCTTCCGCGACCGGTTAGAAAAGCTTCTTTCACTCCTTCGTAACCATAAATAATTCCGCCGGTTGGAAAATCCGGTGCTTTAACAATCTTTATCAATTCTTCGGGAGTTGTTTTCGGCTTATCAATTATTGCAACAAGTCCATCAATAATTTCGCCAAGGTTGTGCGGCGGAATATTTGTTGCCATACCAACAGCAATACCGCTTGCGCCGTTAACCAATAAATTCGGCAGGTATGATGGAAGTACCGTCGGTTCTTGTAATGATTCATCAAAATTTGCAATAAAGCTTACCGTGTTCTTATCGAGGTCGCGCAGCATTTCATCTGCAATGCGTGCAAGGCGCGCTTCCGTGTAACGCATTGCCGCGGGCGAATCGCCGTCAACAGAACCAAAGTTCCCCTGACCGTCAACAAGCGGATAACGCAAAGAAAAATCCTGTACCATACGAACCATCGAATCATAAACGGCTGTATCTCCGTGCGGATGATACTTACCAAGCACTTCACCCACGATACGGGCGGATTTTTTATATGGCTTGTTGTAAGGAACTCCGAGTTCGTGCATGCCGAATAGAACGCGGCGGTGAACAGGTTTTAATCCGTCTCTTACATCTGGCAAAGCGCGAGCTACAATTACGCTCATCGCATAATCTATGTAAGATGATTTCATTTCTTCTTCAAGTGAAACGGGTACTACTTTTTCGAATATGGTTGTCATTTTATTATTTCTAAGTTTAGGATTATAAATTTATTTCAATCGTTATTTGCTTTGCGTTCTTCGCGCTAACTTGGCGGTCTTTGCGAGAAATATTTTCACGCAGAGACGCAAAGTCTTCGCCAAGCTAGCAGAGAAATTCAAATATTTTTCTCGTTTAATTCTTTTTCTAATTCTGTAATTATCTGAATAACTGCTTCTTTTAGTTTAGGTATCTTGTCTTTGCATATACTAAAGATCACGCCTTCATCTACAAACATATAGTCGTGAGATATAACGTCTCTTAATCCTATAACTTTATTCCATTCTATTTCGGGGTGTCTTTGCAAAATTTCCGGGTTTGTTTTTGCTACCTTTTTCAAAACTTCTCCTATCATTTGAAGGCGCATTAAAATAGAGTCGAATAATTCTCCACCTTCTCCGCTCGTTGTAAAATCTTTTGGAGCGTTTATTTTGCTGCTTCTTCTTAAAACCATCTCAATGCTTTCTGAAACATCAAGAAGTTTTTTCACTATTAATTCTTTAGACATAAATGCCATCCTTTTCTATTTCTTCTAAAAATCTTTGTCGGATATTCGAATGCTTTCGGACAACATCTACGCTCCGTTGAAACGATTTTTCCAGATACTCTTTTAGGTCGAAAAGTTTATCGTAATCCGCGGGCATTTCTACAAAAAAATCTATATCGCTTTCTTCTGTTTCTTCTCCGCGTGCGTATGAACCGAAAAGTGAAATCTTTGTAACCCCATATTTCTCCTGTAGGAAATCTTTTCTTTGTTTGAGAAATTCTATTATGTAGTCTTTGTCGATCTTCATTTCATTTCTTTTTCAAGTGAAACGGGTATTGTTGTCATCAGTATTATGTCTGTTTTTATTTATTAAATTTTTCTTGCTCTTGACCTGCCCGCCCGGCAGGTGGGTCTTAATCGTGATATTTCTTTTAGAGCAAGACTAACTACATCATTAATGTTGTAAGTCCAAGATAAAATAGTATCGTAAAAACATCCGTCAGTGCAAGAGTAATTGGTCCCGCAGCAATTTTGGGATCTAGTTTGAGCGCATGCAAAGCAGATGGAACGCTTAAACCAAGAAGCGCTGCGATCAATTGAACCAGCAAGGCACTCAGAGCTATTACAGCTGCAGAAATTAAAGAACTCTTCCAAATAAAGATTATCAAACCAACCAATATTGCGCTGCTTAAACCGATCAATGCTGCAGTTTGAATTTCCTTAAGCAGATTTTTCAAATACCATTTCAACGACGGCTGTGCCGTATGAAGCGTTTGTATAGTAACCGTCATTGATTGAATGCTTATACTCTCGCCTAGTCCAAGCATTAGTGTTAAAAAGAACGCAATCAAAATACTTTCCGTAAGAGTCGCTTCGAACATTCCGGCAAGCAGAGCACAGATTGTTCCTCCTGTAATTGTAGAAAGGAACCATGGAAATCTATACCGCCAGGCTTTAAATGGAGAAGCATTCTTCACTTCGGAAATTTTAAAACCGATCTCCTCGAAAACATCGTTCACTTCTTCCGGCTCTTCTGCATTAAGCAGTTCTTCGGTAAAAAGATTTACATCAACAACGCCGAGCATTTTTCTCTCCTCATCAACCACCGGAAAAGCGAGGAATTTATATGTTGCAAAGAACTCAAGAGCATCGTAAACGGTTGCCGTTTTAGGCAGTGCAGCTACATGCTTTACCATCAAATCTTCTATCTTCTGCTCTAATCCACCGACCAGCAATCTTCTTGTCGGCAATACTCCGACTAGTTTATTCTCATCATCAACAACGTAGAAATAAAAAATTCTTTCTCCTACGCCCTCTTCCCTAATCTTCTTAAACGCATCGTCAACTTCTAAGTTTTTGTTTATTGCGGTAAAATCTTTGCGCGCAATTTCCAAAACCGGTTGACGATATGTTTGTTTGTCTTGCATTCATTCTCTTTTCTTTGTCATTGCGAGTCCCCAATTTAGGGGACGAAGCAATCTCTGAGATTCTTTCGTCGTCCCTCGAGAAACTCGGGACTCCTCAGAATGACAAAGTTAAATATCCAGCTTTGCATACTTAGCATGTTTTTCTATAAACGCGCGACGTGGTTCAACTGCATCACCCATAAGCGTTTCAAAAATTTTATCTGCCGCAGCGGCACTTTCAATGTTTACCTGCAGGACAGTCCTTGTTTCCGGATTCATTGTTGTTGACCACAACTGTTCGGGGTTCATTTCACCCAGACCTTTGTAGCGGGAAATTACAATTCCTTTTACCTGCGGTTCGCCGCCTTCTGTTTCTTCAACTTCTTCAACGGTGACTATTTTTTCTTCCTTCCCTGCTCTAAACCGTTTTAAAATTTTATCTCTCTCCTCTTCATCAAAAGCATAATGTTCCTCTTTTCCCTTTTTGATTTTGTAAAGCGGCGGCTGAGCAATATAAACTTTGCCTGATGCAATCAGCTCTTTCATGTGGCGGTAGAGAAAAGTCAGCAATAGTGTCCTGATATGACTTCCATCAACGTCGGCGTCTGTCATCAATATAATTTTTCCGTAACGTGCTTTTTCGTGATTAAACTCTTCGCCTATTCCTGCACCTATGGCGGAAACCATCGCTTGAATTTCTATGTTCTCAAGAATTTTGTTGATCTTCGCTTTTTCAACATTCAAAATTTTTCCTTTGATCGGAAGAATTGCCTGGAACCTTCTATCGCGTCCCATCTTTGCAGAACCGCCGGCAGAATCTCCTTCAACAATATATATCTCGCAGTGCTCTGGATCGTTGATTGAACAATCGGCAAGTTTACCGGGCAGATGCATTGTATCGAGTGCATTTTTTCTTCTTACAAGTTCACGCGCTTTACGAGCTGCTTCCCGCGCTTCTGCCGCTCGCATACATTTATCAATAATTTTTTTTGCTATCGAAGCGTTCTCCTCGAGAAACTCAGAGAGTTTTTCTCCTACAAGAGTTTCAACGGCGGATTTAACTTCTCCGTTGCCGAGCTTTGTTTTTGTTTGTCCCTCGAATTGCGGTTCCATAACCTTAACGGAAATTACTGCAGTTAACCCTTCTTTGAAGTCGTCGCCGGTCAAAGTTATTTTGTTGCTGTCTTTGATGAGTCCATTTTTGTATGCGTAGTTGTTGAGCGTTCTTGTAAGTGCGGTTCTAAATCCCACAAGGTGCGTTCCACCTTCAATTGTGTTGATGTTATTTACATATGAGTGAACATTTTCTGAATATGAATCGCTGTATTCAAAAGCAATTTCAACCGGAGTGTTGTCTTTTTCTCCTTCAATATAAACCGGCTTGTGAATAGGAGAGCGGTTTTCATCGAGATATTTTACGAAGTCTATCAGCCCGCCTTTGAATTTATAAACCTCTTCCTGTCCATCTGCTTCATCTTTCAAAGTCATCGTTACTTCTTTGTTGAGATAAGCAAGCTCTCTCAATCTTTCAGCAACCGTATCAAAGTGAAATTTTGTTGTTTTAAATATTTCTTTATCGGGCATGAATGTAATTTTAGTTCCGGTATTTTCACTCTTATATGTACCGGTTTGTTTTACATTGGCTTTGGGTATTCCACGTTTGTATTCTTGAGTATAAATTTTTCCGTCTCTTTTCACTTCAACTATCAACCATTCGGAAAGAGCATTAACAACGGAAACACCTACGCCATGAAGACCGCCGGAAACTTTATAAGAATTTTTATCGAACTTTCCTCCGGCATGCAAAACCGTCATAACAACTTCAAGCGCAGATTTTTTTTCTTCCGGATGCATATCGACAGGGATTCCTCTTCCTCTGTCTTCAACCGTTACACTTTGATCTTTATGAATAGTAACCACCACGCGGTCGTTATAGCCGGCAAGTGCTTCATCAATGCTGTTATCCACAACTTCGTTTATGAGGTGATGAAGCCCGCGCGCGCCGATATCGCCGATATACATTGCTGGGCGTTTGCGAACAGCTTCAAGACCTTTTAAAACGTTAATGCTTTTCGCATTGTACACTTCTTGTGAATTGCCGTTTGTTTTTCCGTTTTCTTTCGCCATAATTTATCTGTTATCCTTCTTTACAAAAATCTAATTGATTTGATTATTTGCTGGTTGAAGTGCTTATTTATTTTTTCTGCTATTAAATTCTTTTTGAAGTTTAATTCGCTTTTCCAGACAGAATTTTCCACTCGCAAAAAGAGAATCTGTTTATCAACTCTAACCGCTTGAGCGATCATTTTCAGTTCCGGAAAAATTTTTTCAAACTCATCAACTATATCGTAGTTCTTGAGCGACTCGCGCAAATTTGAAAATTCACTTTCGTTTTTGAGTAGGTCGTCTAAAGTTCTAAAACTGCTACGCGTATGCTGCCGTGCCATTGCTAACTTTTATTAATTTATTTTCTGCGTTTATTTTAAGACCTTCGGTTTTTGTAAGATCCGTCATTGTTATAAACGCCTGACCTATCAAAGAAAGATACTCACTGATCTTTCCCGCGCGGTAAGTATCAAGTTCACCAAACACATCATCCATTAAAAAAATTGGTGTCTTGCCAAGTTTTTCTTCCATTAAAAAAAATTGCCCAAATCTTAATGCTATCTGAAAAGTTTTATGCTGCCCCTGTGAACCGAATCGTTTTAACTCTAATCCGTTAATTGAAAAAATAAAATCGTCGCGGTGCGGTCCAACAAGATTTATTCCTCTACGAAGTTCATCCTCACGCATAGATGCAAGTTCTTCACGAAATCTTTCGGCAGCATTTTCTTCTTCATCTTCCGCAAGTGAATCATAAACTATTAACGGTTCCTCTGCGCTTTCAATTATGTGATTGTATGCTTCGTGCAGGTACAAATTAAATTCTTTAACAAAACGAATCCTGTGTTTAATTATTTCTGTTCCGGTAGTAATGAGCGTCTCGGTCCACGCTTCAAGCTGACTGAATAAATTTATGTTTTTAGATTCTTTTATCTGTAACAGCAGCGAGGAACGCTGGCGCAATGTTTTGTTGAATTCCAAAAGCATTTCTAAATAAGTGTGGCTAGCTTGAGAAATTACAGAATCAATAAAGCGTCTTCTTTCTGAAGGAGCGCCTTGTGTAATCGCATGGTCTGATTGTATTAACGTTACAATCGGAAATTTTCCGATGATGGACGAAGAGTTAAAAATTGGTTTTTCATCCAGAAAGAAATTTTTCTTGTTTTTTATAATGTCGAAAAATATTCGTGTTTGGTTTTCTGTTAAATCAGAAAAAATTCCTTTCGCATCAAAGTATTGTTCGCCAAACAAGATAACATCGCTCTCGTTTGCCAGATTTAAATTTTTTGTGGTACACAAATAATAAATTGCCTCTAAGATGGATGTTTTGCCCTGCCCATTTCCACCCACTATCAAATTCAGTTTATCGGAAAAATTCAGCGATGTGTTTTTATGCAGTCTGAAGTTTTGCAATTCGATTTGTCTAAGAACCATTTTAAGTATTCAAACGAACCGGCATTAAAAGCATCATTAAATCTTGATTATCTTTTTTCTGAACCGGTTCAATTACTACCGCTTTAGTCGGCGAGTGAAGTTTAAAAATAATTTCTTCTTCTGTATTTAGGTGACTCAAAACATCGTTTACATAAGCGGAATTAAAACCAATTTCAAGAGCGTCTCCTTCATATTCGCAAATAACTTTTTCTTCGCCGGATGCGCCGATGTCTAAATCTTCTGCTGAAATTTCTAATGCATCTTTCGAAATAGAAAATTTAACGCGTCGCGTACTGCTTGTTGAAAAGAGCATCATCCTCTTTATCGAATCATGAATATCTTTAGTATTTACCTTCATTTGAAATTCATTCTCCAGCGGAATAACGCTTGCGTAGTCGGGATATTTTTGAGCGATCAGCCGTGTTATTAACTCAATGTCATTCAGCTTAAATGAAACGAAAGTTTTTGTTAAATGAATTTTAACATCTTTTTCGTCTAATATTTTTGATAAAACAGATACAGCTCTTTCCGGTATTACATACTGTTGGTTGAAAGCCGCTTTAATATTTTTCCTCAAAATATTTACCAGGCGGTGACCATCAGTAGTTACGAAACGCAGTCCGTCATCGGTAAATTCAAACAGTGTTCCCATCATAGCCGGTCTCATTTCTTCTTTGCTCATTGCAAAGGCGCATTTATCAAACGCTTGCCGTAATTCCATTCCATTAACCAATACTTCGTTAATATCTTTTGCGTTTTTATCTGCATCTACAGATGGTATTTCCGGGAACTCGTCTGCGTCTAAGTAACTGATTGTATATTTTCCCATATCGGTTACGATGTTAATTTTTTTATTCGCCATCAACTTGAAATGAATTGTAGTGTCTTTCAAGGAACGAACTACATCGTTTAATAAACGGGCGGGTACTACTATTTTTATATTTTCTTCTGCTACAATATTTAAGGAAGACTTTAGAGAAATTTCAAGATCGGTTGCATAAATAGTTAATTGTCCGTCTTTAACTTCAAATAAAAAATTTTCTAGAATTGGCATAGGCGTGCGTGCTGGAACTGCCGGAATTATTTTACTTAGAAGTTTTTCTAGTTCTTTACTGTTTACCTTGAATTCCATAATTCGTCTCCATGTTGGATCAAAAAATATCAAAAATTGGTGCAATTTTCAATTTATGTATAAACTTGTTTATAAACATCTCAACAGTTCTATTATTATACTTAAATAATATTTTTAAAATGAATAATAATAATAAAGAGTGTTGATATGTTAGTAACCGCTATATATTCCCTTTTTATACTTGAATAATAAAAAGTAGTTACCTGAGAGATGTTAATAATTCATTAATAACTATGACTTATATCCCCGCCGGTTGAAAGTAAGATAATGTTAACACCATTTATACAAGTTATACACTTGATATTAACAATAAAATTAAGTGACACTTATTTCAATTTTCATTTTTAATGAATCGAGAACTTCTTTCATTTTATGATCTTTCAAAGCTAACTGCTCGATACTTGTTTGAGAATGAATAACCGTTGAGTGATCTCTTCCACCAAAATGTAAGCCGATAGTTTTGAGAGAGGATTTTGTCAGTTGTTTAGAAAGATACATTGCAACTTGACGGGCAAGCACAACTTCTTTTTTACGATTCTTTTCGCGTAGTTTATTTTCTTCAATGCCAAAATATTCACACACAACTTTCGTAATAAGTTCAACGGAAATATTTACCTGTTTATTAGTAGATACTTCCCGCACTGTCTTTTTTACCAACTCAAAATCAATTTCTTTAGAGTTAAGAGAAGAATTCGCTAAAAGTTTTATCAAGCACCCTTCAAGCTCTCGTATATTAGAAGAGATGTTTTGTGCAATGTATTCTACAATTTCTCTAGAAAGATTTATTCCATAAACTTCGCTTTTATTTTTTAGAATGGCGACGCGCGTTTCAAAATCCGGCGGCTGAATATCTGCAGATAAACCCCAGGAGAACCGCGAGATCAACCGCTCGTTTAATCCTTTTAGATCTTTCGGCGGCTTGTCGCTCGATAAGATTACTTGCTTTCCGGATTGATGCAAAGTATTAAAAATCTGAAAAAATAAATCTTGTGTTTTTTCTTTTCCAACAAGAAATTGAATATCGTCTATTATCAAAGCGTCCATACTTTTGTAAAAACCGGAGAACTCATTTAATGTATTGCTTTGAATAGCTTCAACAAATTCCACAGTAAATGCATCCGAAGAGATGTAAATAACTCTTTTATTTTGATCTTTCTCTAAAATTTTATTGCCGATTGCATGAATTAAATGAGTTTTTCCAAGACCGACACCACCGTAAATAAATAATGGATTGAAAGAAGTTTGTCCCGGACTATCTCCCACTGCCATAGCAGCGGCACGGGCAAGCTGATTTCCCTCGCCTTTAATAAAATTTTCAAAAGTATAACGCGGATTGAGGTAAGTTTCATAATCCCGCTTGATAATTTGAGCTACAGTCGCAGCACTACCGTTACTTGGTATTTCTCTAATTTGTTCCTCGGCGGTTTCTTTTTCTTCATAAATGACATAAGCCAATCTACCCTCGCCGCCGAGAACATGAGAAACAGTTTTGTTGATTAAAGTGTTGTAATGTTCTTCAATCCATTCTATAAAAAAATTATTAGGAACATAAATTTTTAGAGTAGAATTTTCCAACTCAAATGGTTTTATAGGTAAAAACCAAGTGTTGTAGGTTATAAAAGGAACGTTTTCTTTTATAAGACTTAAGCATTCCTTCCACAGATCCTTAGCGTTTTTTTCGAGTAGAGGATTCTGAAGATTCACAGCCGTGTTTTGCATATTATCCACAATACAGAAGATTGAAAAAGGTGTAAAAAACAGATTATTTATTAACTAAAAATGACTTTCCCAAAAACCATTAACAAATTATTAACATTAATTAGAGATTGTAAGTTGCTTATATAAAAGCACTTTCCAGAAAAAACAATTTATGGTAAACATCTATATAAAGATAAAAATTAAAACCACTCAACCGATTATAATTGTGGAACGTTCCACAAAAACAAGTTATCAACATTTTATAAACACATCAATTTATTCGCCGTGAAGAGTAGTGAAGATATGTTATGCATCCCTTTAGTGCAAATTAATTATGACTAAAAATATTTTTTTTAATGCTTTCCCAACCTTTGAAGAGAAGAAAGGTAAAGCTAATTTTGTGCCTACAAAATAATAAAGCAAAAATTTTATTTATGAAAATAATGAAAAACATATTGGTTGTTTTTACCGGCGGAACTTTCTCGATGAGAATAGACGAAAAAACAAAATCGGCAATTCCTTTTTTTCATGGGGAAGAGTTAGTTAAAATGATTCCAGCGGCTAGAACACTTGCAAAAATTTCTGTTTATGAATTTGGAAATTATCCAGGCCCGCACATTACTCCCGAGTTAATGCTGGAACTGTCTAAAAAAATTAATGAGTTTGTTCTGCGCAATGATATTGATGGAGTAATTATTACTCACGGAACAGACACACTCGAAGAAACCGCTTATTTTTTAGATCTAACGGTCAAGACAGAAAAACCAATTGTAGTCATCGGTGCGATGAAAACTAGCAGCGAGCCTGATTGGGATGGACCACGAAACCTTTTGGATGCGATTCATATCTGTAATAATACAAATAGCAACGGAATTGGTGTTCTAGTTTGTTTGAATGGTGAAATAAACGCCGCCAGCGAAGTAACAAAAACTCACACGGAAGACGTGGAAACTTTTCGCAGTTTGGATTTTGGATCACTCGGATTTGTAGATAGAGGCAAAGTAGTTTATAACAGACTGCCGCGTAAATTGGAAACAATAAAAACAGAAATAATTAACTCCAATGTAGATCTTATAAAAGTTTACGCAGGAATGAATGAAAAATTTTTCTGTTTTTCGGCAGACAGCGGTGTTGATGGTGTTGTCGTAGAAGCGATGGGAGTAGGAAATGTTCCGCCGCCTGCATTTGAGGGAATAAAGTATATAGTAGAAAAAAATATTCCGGTAGTTTTGGTATCTCGTTGCCCAGCCGGCGAAACTCTAGATATTTATGGGTACCCGGGAGCCGGCAAATGGCTGAAGCAAATGGGAGTAATATTTACTGATTATTTAAATGGACAAAAAGCGCGAATCAAATTGATGATCTGTTTGGGTAGAATTAGAGATCAAGATGAATTGAGAAAAATGTTTTAGATAAACAATGAGAGACTATAATTCACCAGCACAAAAATCTTTGGAATATAAAAGTTAAAGACGCATCAAAGAATCATTTACCCCCGCCTATCGCCACGCCATAAGTCTGCGGAGGTGAAATATATCCTCGAAGTTTCGATTAAGATTTACAAGTGCAAAAAAGTAGCCAATAACTTTTTCAACATCATTTCTATATAAAGCCGAAACAGCGCCAAAATAATAATAGCTTTCAGCATCAATTGATTTTATTAAATTTGGATTTTCCCGCAAAATCTTTTCAACACGTGCGCATAAATTCTCTGCTGAAGAGTACTCTCCGTTTAGTAAATATATTTTAGCAAGCTGTAAATATACTGCCACCATTGAAACACTGTCCGGTTTAGTTGTCTTAATAAAAGTTCCCGCTTCCTCTTTAATAGAGAATAATTTCAAGAAAGTAGTGGCGTTGGTCTTCTCTAAGATCATCTCGTTGTTATAATCTTTTATAATTTGTGCTGAATCCGGAAATAAAACGATTAGCTTTTCAAGTAAAGCCGGACTAAAACTTGTAATGTTGATTTTCTTTAATGATTTTGAGAAAAGAAGATTTGTTTGATAATCCGTTGGGTATAATTCCTTTAAATATTTCGACAGCCCGTATGCAAACCTGCTGTTGACGTTTGTATTAAGATTATACTCAATCGCATTGATAATTTCATTTTTATTTGGATGATAACCGGCAACGAAATCTTTTATTAACAAACTATTTGATAGCGTATCAAATTTTTCATCGAAAGAATAGATGTATGATGATGATTTTCCAACATAGAAAGATTTTGGCGCAATAAATTCAAGTAAAGGATGAATTTCCGAATTGATCGGCGATTCGGCAGACATAGTAAAAAATCCTCGCGGCGAAGACGATTGACAAGCAAGAAAAGTAAAAAGGTTTGAAATTCCAATCCGCTCAAAATCTTTATGGATACCAGAATCAATAAATTTATTTTGAAGAAGCGCAGCATTAAAAACAGGTTTATTTTTATAGCCGACAAGAATTATATCGTTTGCAACAGAATTCCATAATTGAGCGTTTGGAAATACTGAAGAAAAAGTATTTAGAACTAGCCGGACAACATCGTCATTAGCTTCGTAAAGATGAAACCATTGAACCATTATACCGGCAGAATCAAGAGAGGATGAACATTTTTCAAAATACTCTTTAGAGAAGAGATTCCCAATTCCCGCAATCCAAGGATTCGACGGCTCGGATATTATCACATCATATTTTTCTTTAGATAATTTTAAGAGAGTAATTGCATCCTCATTCACCAATTTTAGACGCGGGTCTTTTGTGCAGTTCATGTTTTCTTTTTCAAAAAACTTCGATGCATGAATTACTTCTTTAGATATCTCTGCACAAGTTACATTTTTAACGGGATGTGTAAGTACCGAACCGATTGTAGTTCCGCTACCAAATCCAACCACAAAAACATTCTTTGGGTTTGGGTGAAGCATCATTGGAATTTGTCCCAACAAAACCTGTGTTGGCATATCAATGTACGAACTTGCGTCCGGCTTGCCGTTGATAATCAATCTTTTTCTGTCGGGATTTAGTTTGGATTGCGTAACCGCAACCGTTGCAGTAGTTCCTTCTTCATAAAAAACGATATTTTCGTTATTAAGAGTTTTAGAGAATTCTTCAAAAGTAGCTGGGGGAGTTTCGCCGAATGATTTGAATACACCTGTGATCAATACGGCTTCGTTCCATGAAGGAAAAAAAATTAAATATAAGAGAAACGATGCAACACAAAAAACATTAG
>JAJYXU010000095.1 GCA_021801605.1 Bacteroidota bacterium | reverse complement strand
ATAAATTATTAAACGAGAATGGATATTTATTTATCAGTTTTCCCCCGAAGCGCTCACCTTTTGCAGGACATCAGCAAACTGGTAAAAGTTTTTTAAAAGCAATTCCTTATTTGCATATTCTTCCAACCTTCATTCTAAAGTCAATTGCAAGATCTCTTGGAGAAAACAAGGGCTACATCGACGAAATCAAACTTCATTACAGTACAGGATGCACAATTCGGGAATTTGAAACTCAATGTGAAATACGAAATTTCATTCCTATCAAAAAGGATTTTTATTTGTTCCGTCCAATATATGCACAGCGATTTGGTTTGCCTATAATCAAACTCCCAAACATTCCTATATTACGAGAGTACATTTCATTTGGGTGCGAAACTCTCCTTCAGAAAAGAACTTTGTAATTAAATAAGCAATCAATATCTCTATTTTTGAATAATTTTTGAAATGAGTCGAGGTCATAATGCTTGAAATGCAAAAGAAACTATCCAATACTTTTTATTCCATTCTGAGTTTGCCTTCAACAGCTATGGGATTTGCGCTTTCAATTCAAATTGCAGCGCTCAGTTGGTTGATGCGGACAAAATATAATCTAGATCTGGATGAGATCGGTTTTGTTTGGGCTGCCGGACCACTTGCAGGAATCATCGGGCAACCAATTGTTGGTTTAATTAGCGATAAAATCTGGTTCTGGGGTGGACGGAGAAAAGGATTTATTTTAGTTGGAGGTACTTTAGCAGCTTTAATGCTTTTCGCTCTTCCAAATATTGATGGAATCAGTAAATTTTTCGGTATCAGCAGCATCATTATTGTTGCCGTCTGTGTTGCTCTTACTTTAGACCTTGCGATAAATATTTCTTTCAATCCAACTCGTTCCATAATCGCTGACGTTACACCGGAAGGAGTTCCCAGAACAAAAGGGTATACATGGATGCAAACAATTTCCGGTTCGTTTGGAGTACTTGCATACGCGCTTGGCGCAATTTTCGGGAATTATTTTCTGATATACTTCGGCGTTTTTCTTGTCCTTGCATTTTCTATAATTCCTATGTTTTTCATTAAAGAACCAAGAGAATTAAAATCTTCTGAAGCAGAAACTAACTTGCCCGAATCAAAAACAGATTGGAATCAGTATCTCAAACTTTTATTTGCACATTCTTTCTCGTGGATTGGTGTTCAAACCATGTTTGTTTATTCAATTGGCTATGTTGAACAGAAATTAAACCCGGCAAATCCGGATCAGACCGGTCAAATTCTTTCTATCTCATTTTTAATTTTAAATGCTGTTGGTGCGTTATTACCTGCATTTGTTCTTGAACCAATTACAGAAAAAATTGGAAGAGTTAAAACACATATTGCTTGTTTATTTGTAATGGCACTTGGTTATTTTGGAATTGTTTTATTTGGAACCAGCTCCATTTGGGTTTGGGAATTGATGGCTGTTGCAGGTGTTGGTTGGGCGGCTATTGTAAGTTTACCGTTCGCGATTATGTCTGAAAAAGTAAACAAGAATCGAATGGGATTATTTATGGGAATTTTTAATTTATCGGTTGTTCTACCTCAGTTGTTTGTTAGTTTAGTCCTGGGAACGTTTGTTCAAAACGCTTCAGATAAAAATATTATATTTATAATAAGTGCAGTATCCTTAGCTATTTCAGCAGTGATATGGTTTATGGTGAAAGACACTAAAGCAGAAACTAATTCTGGAAAAACTTTTGCAACCGGTCACTAAAACTTTTTAATGGTTCCAGCATTAATGCAAATATATGAAAGGTGAAATCGGATGAAAGTTGTACATATTTTCTTTGTGTTAATATTGTTTTTCTTTTTAAATACTTTTGCTCAAGAGAAGCAGCAAAAATTCCATGTTGATTTTAACGAGATCAAAGGTGAATTAACATCCAAAGATCTTTATAAAAAAGATTTTGGTCGTTACGATGGTTACGAGATAGAATTATTTCAAGGAGAGGCAATCAACTTTGTTGTTTATTCTAAAAATTTTCAACCAAGTATCGCGCTTGTTAATCCAAAAGGTGAAATATTTAAACAGAGCACTAAGAATGATAAAGGTTACGCTAATATTGTTTCAGAAATTCCTTCAGGAGGGAATTGGGTTTTATATGTTATTGGAGATGAAAAAGTCACAGGAAGTTATATCCTCCAGACCGCGATTGCAGAACCGAATGCTCTTTCATTAGACAGTAGCGCAAATTTTTGTACGAAATTAGATTTTCTTCTTTCACACGCAAATGCCTATTTTTTTCTTCTAGAAAACCCTTCGATTTCTAAACAAGAGCTGCTAAAACTTAATGATGCAATAGATGCTTATATAGATGAGGAAAGCGGTTCATATAAAGCTACTTTTGAAAACAATAATGAGATAACAAAAGCTGACGCTGTGTTCAATAATATTTCCGATAGAATTAAATTTTGCCTCGGAAATAATTGGCAGATAACTTCAACCAATTGGCAGAAGTCTGAAGATTTTAAAGAAAAATCTAAAACTTTCATAGAAAAGAACAACAATAAACCACGTTATGTTAAAGTAGCTATTTATGATTATGCCGACTCCAGAAACAAGTTCGATTATAGGTTTAGTGTTAATGTTGAGATCAAACGGAAATAATGAGAGGGAAGAGGTTAGCCACTTTATATGCCAGTTAGTTTTAAAACACATTACAAATCCCCGATCGGTTTAATTGAAATAACGGGAACTGATGATTCTCTAACATCTTTATATTTTATTGATGATGATTTTGGTGAAACAAAATCTTATTTATGGCAATCAAAAATGGTCGGAGATCAACTGGTCGTTCGCGCAGTTGCAAGTGCAAATGGGCAAAATAAAATCCCGATTATAATTCCTTGTCATAGAGTAATTGCCAGCGATGGAGGTTTAACTGGCTATGCCGGTGGTTTGTAGCGTAAAA
>JAJYXU010000181.1 GCA_021801605.1 Bacteroidota bacterium | reverse complement strand
AATTCTTCCCGTTCTTCTTTGATTAAAGTAACTTTATACTTTTTCATTAAAACTCCATCAATGTTTTTTTTTGATGGAGTAAACTTATTAAATATATACGACATTACAAATATGACGAGACACTAGTAATTACTTTTGAGAAATCTAGTTAATAACTGATGTTACGTAAAGACATTATTATTTGTCATTCCCCGATTTATCGGGGGAAGAATCTGAAAACTTTTTTTTGCTTGATTCTGAGATTCTTCACTCCACTTCGTTCCGTTCAGAATGACATACTGCGTAAGGTGACTTAATAAATAAACTTTGTTTTTCTAATCAAACTTGGTTACACACATCTTAAATAGCAGAAATTAATTCTTTAAGTATAGGATGGATTCCTATAAGAATAATTTCTATTTTCTTTATAGATAGTTCCAAAAACTATCTTTTGCAAAAATTTAACGCGGAGAACCTACCTGCCGGTAAGCAGGCGCAAAGAATACGCAAAGTCCGCAGAGGATATTGAAGTTATTGGAACTACCCTTTATGCAAGAGAGAAAATAAATTGTTCTTATTAGAGACGAGGGATTTATGAAGTACCCTGCATTGAAAAATTATATTGATGGAAAATATGTTTCTGGCAGTGGAATAAATTTAGATGTTTACGCGCCATCAGATGGTTCTATCATTTCTGTCGTACCAATTTCGAAATCCGAAGATGTTAATCAAGCTGTAATAGCCGCGCAAAGAGCATTCCCATCATGGTCGGCTACACCAATCAAAGAAAGAGCACAAATTTTTTACCGCTACAAATCTCTTTTAGAAAAAAACATGAATGAACTTGCTTTATTAGTACAAGAAGAGAATGGTAAAACAATTTCTGAAAGTATTGCCGAAGTTGAAAAAAGCATTGAGGTTACAGAGTTTGCGTGTTCAATGCCTCAGATTGCAGCCGGTGAAGTTTTGGAGGTGAGCAAAGGCGTTGATTGCCACATTGAACATTGTCCCCTTGGTGTAGTTGCTTCTATCACACCATTTAATTTCCCAAATATGGTTCCTAATTGGACTATACCTAATGCTCTTGTGCTTGGTAATTGTATGATTCTCAAACCGTCAGAGCAGGTTCCAATAAGTGCAAACAAAATTGCAGAACTTCTTAAAGAAGCCGGTTTGCCGGATGGTGTTTTTAATATTGTTCACGGAACAAAAGATGTTGTAGAAGCAATTTGCGACCATCCCGGAATTCAAGCAGTTTCGTTTGTTGGCTCAACAAAAGTAGCTAAGATTGTTTATGCCCGGGCAACTTCAAATCTTAAAAGAGCTTTAACACTCGGTGGAGCTAAAAATCATTTAATTGTTCTACCTGATGCAAATGTTAATATGACCGCATCAAATGTTGCTGCTTCAATGTCCGGTTGTGCAGGACAGCGTTGCATGGCTGCATCTGCTATGGTTGCCGTTGGTTCTGTAGATCATATCATAAATCAACTTGTTGAAGAATCTAAAAAAATTATTCCAGGAAAAAACCTTGGTGCAGTAATATCTCTGCAAGCAAAAGAAAGAATCGAAAATTATATTACTGAAGCAGAACAACAAGGCGCTAAAATTTTATTGGATGGAAGGAATTGTAAAGTCGAAGGAAAAGAAAATGGTTTTTATGTCGGTCCCACAGTAATTGATTTTGTGAAACCTGAAATGCGAATTGCAAAAGAGGAAGTATTTGGTCCAGTGCTCGCAATTATAAGAGCAGAAAATGTTGACACGGCGCTTTCGATCCAGAACAGTTCAATGTATGGAAATGCTGCATCGGTATTCACACAAAATGGCGGAATGGCTAAATACATCAGCGAGCGGGCGAGTGCTGGAATGTTTGGAGTTAATATTGGCGTTCCAGTTCCAAGAGAACCATTTTCATTCGGCGGTTGGAATGAATCTAAATTTGGAACTTGTGATATCACGGGAAAAAGTTCTATAGAATTTTGGACAAAACTTAAAAAGACAACTGTAAAATGGAATCCTGATTCTAAAGTAAATTGGATGAGCTGATGAGAGTAATCAGTAAGTAGTAGGTAGTAAGAAGTATGTAGTAAGTAGAAAGATGGAAGAAGTAATGGAAGTAGTGAATATCAGAAAAGATAGAGAGTACCGAGGATTCAAAGATTTGTCAGAAGTAGGTAAAATGTTAAACAGTATGATTAATCAATCGGAAAAATTTTGTTACTGATTTCTACATACTACCTACTACTTACTATTTACTTGTTCCCAATTTGGAAAAATTATCTAATTAAATAAAGGATTAACCTATGTCAAGAACAGTCCGCGGCGGTTTGATTCAAGCGTCTCTCTCAATGTCCACAGAACAGCCAATCGAAAAAATCAAACAATCAATGATTGAAAAACATTTATTAATGATTGAGCAAGCTGCAAAGAAAGGTGTACAAATTCTTTGCATGCAGGAGCTTTTTTACGGACCATATTTTTGTGCCGAACAAAAAACAAAATGGTATGCTCTTGTTGAAAAGGTACCAGACGGACGGACAATTAAGTTAATGCAGGAGATTGCAAAAAAATATAATATGGTAATCGTAGCTTCGGTTTATGAAGAAGAAATAAAAGGTGTTTATTACAATACAGCGGCTGTTATTGATGCCGATGGGAAATATCTTGGTAAATACCGCAAGCATCATATCCCTCATTGCGATCCGGGATTCTGGGAAAAATTTTATTTTAAACCCGGTAACCTTGGTTTTCCGGTTTTTAAAACTGCTTATGCAGATATAGGCGTTTACATTTGTTACGATCGTCATTTCCCCGAAGGTGCGCGAATTCTTGGATTGAACGGTGCAGAAATTATTTTCAATCCCTCTGCAACTGTTGCAGGACTATCGGAATATTTATGGGAGCTTGAGCAGCCTGCTCATGCTGTGGCAAACGGATATTTTGTTGGTGCAATCAATCGTGTTGGTACAGAAGCCCCATGGAACATTGGAGAGTTTTACGGCAAAAGTTATTTCTGTACTCCACGCGGAAAAATTATTGCGCAAGCAAGCAGAGATAAAGATGAATTAGTAGTCGCTGATCTTAATCTTGACGAGATTCTTGAAGTAAGAAATGTTTGGCAATTCTATCGAGATCGACGTCCGGAAACGTACGAATTAATTACAAAAATATAATTCTCATAGAACACGGATGAACACTGATTAGGCGAATTTTCACGGATTAATCCGCGCTAATCAGTTTACCACGTGGAATAGCATCTGTGTTTTTGAAAAAATTTGGTTCTTAATTTATTCCACGGGGTGGATCTGCGTCATCCGTGTCTATTGTTTTTAATAATTTAATGGAGTTAAAAGTTGACACCCGAAGAAGTTGTATCAATCACCGCAAAACATACTTATGGTACTTGGAGATTTCAGAAAAACTGGAATCCTCTTTACATTGTTGATGCCGAAGGATGTTATTTCACAGATTCATCCGGTAAAAAATATCTTGATTTTTCATCTCAGCTAATGTGCGTTACGCTGGGACACAAAAATCATGCAGTAATTAAAGCAATTGAAGAACAAGCAAATAAACTTGCTTATGCTGCACCCGGATTTGCAACTGAAGTTCGTGCAGAATTAAGTAAACTCTTACTCGAAGTTTTACCAAAAGGATTAGAGAAATTTTATTTCTCAACATCCGGAACGGAAGCTAACGAAGCCGCAATTAAAATTGCCAGGATGTATACTGGCAAGTATAAAATTATTTCTAGATATAATTCATATCACGGTTCTACTGCCGCATCAATTGCTGCAACCGGAGATCCAAGAAGATGGGCTGTTGAACCGTCCGGCAAAATTGACGGAGTAATTTTTGCGCCTGAATGTAACTGCTATCGTTGTCCACTCAATCATTCATATCCAGAATGTAACATGGCGTGTGCGAATTATATTGAACACATGATTAAGAATGAAAGCAATGTTGCTGCAATTATACTTGAACCTGTAGTTGGAACCAACGGAATTTTAATTCCTCCCAAAGAATATATGCCGCTATTGCGAAAAATCTGCGACGATAATAACGTATTACTTATTGCCGATGAAGTGATGAGCGGATGGGGAAGAACAGGAAAATGGTTTGCTGTTGATCATTGGAATGTTCAGCCAGATATACTCACCACTGCTAAAGGAATTACTTCGGCATATCTTCCTCTTGGATTAACTGCGACTACAATGAAAATCGCTGATTACTTCAATGATCATTATTTTGCACACGGACATACTTATGAAGCCCATCCATTAACTCTTGCACCTGCAATTGCGGCGATCAATGAATTGAAAAATAAAAAATTGATTGAGCGTGCTGTTGAGATGGGGGAATATCTGAATAAAAAATTAGTTGCAATAAAACCAAAGCATCCTTCTATTGGAGAAATAAGAGGAATAGGACTTTTCTACGCAGTAGAGCTGGTGAAAAATCAAATCACAAAAGAATCATTCAACACAAAAGAAGATAAAGTAAACGGTAAGCCATTAATGGTTGATAAGGTTACATCCGAGATGATGAAGCGCGGAGTATATATGCAGGGATGGGTAAGTCATTTTGTAATTGCACCGCCATTGGTTATCACAAAAGAACAGATTGATAGCGCTGTTGAAATATTTGATGCTTGTCTTTCAATCGCTGATGAAGCAGTGATAAATTAGTTTTTATTTATTCTTATAGAGAGGATTTCTTTTATGAAGAACATCGCTCCGAAACTTCCGGTAGAGCAATACGAGAAAAATTTTGCCGAACTGCATCCTCCATTTACTCGCAACTCCGCCGTAATTGAAGCTAACCGCTGTCTTTATTGTTATGATTCGCCATGCATGAAAGCTTGTCCGACTCACATTGATATCTCAACTTTTATAAAAAAAATTTCAACCGGCAATCTTCTTGGTTCGGCAAAAACAATTTTTCAATCTAATTGGGTTGCCTTAACCTGCGCAAAAGCTTGTCCGGTAAAAGTTCTTTGCGAAGGCGCATGCGTTTATAATGCTAAAGATGAAAAGCCGATTGAAATTGGAAGACTTCAACGATTTGTTATTGATAATTATTTTGCGAAAGGTATGCCTACACTTTTTCAAAAAGCAGAGAAGAACGGAAAAACAATTGGCATTGTCGGATCTGGACCTGCAGGACTTGCGTGCGGGGCTGAACTTGCACTTCTGGGTTATGATGTTACAATTTATGAATCGAGTGATATACCGGGCGGTTTGAATACTTGGGGCATTGCGCCTTATAAAATGAGAAGAGAAGATAGTTTGAAAGAAGTCGAACTTGTAAAAAGTTTTGGAGTTGAAATTAAAACCGGAATAATGATTGGTAAGACAATTCAAGTTGATGAATTATTGAAAAAACATGATGCGCTCTTTCTTGGTGTTGGATTAGGTGAAAGTCCTCAGCTTTCTTTACCTGGAGAAGAATTATCCGGTGTTATTGGTGCTCTTGAGTTCATTGAAAAAGTAAAAACGGAAAATTGGAAAAATGTACAGGTTGGTAAAAAAGTTGCTGTTATTGGAGCCGGTAATACTTCTATCGATGCGGCAACGGAATCAAAGCGGCTTGGTGCCGAACAAGTTTTTATCGTTTATAGACGAAGTAATGTTGAAATGTCTGCTTATGATTTTGAGTATGATCTCGCAAAGAAAGATGGAATTGTGTTTCATTTTTTAACTTCACCCAAAAAAATTATTGGAGATAGTTTTGTTGAAGGAGTTGAATGTTTAAAAATGAAGCTTGGGGAACCTGATATAAAAGGAAAAAGAAAACCTGTTCCAATTGCCGGTTCGGAATTTATTCTTCCGGTTGATATGGTTATTAAAGCAATCGGGCAGGAAACTAAATCAAGTTTTTTAAATTCTATCTCCGGCTTAACAATTGATGATGAAGGTTGCGTTGTTGTAGATCAAGTATCTTATCAAACAACTAATCCTAAAATTTTTGCAGGCGGAGATTGCATAAACGGCGGTAAAGAAGTGGTGAACGCAGCATACGACGGAAAACGTGCTGCTCATGGAATCGATGCCTACATAATGAAAAAATAGAACACGGAAAAACACGGATTAAGCGGATTTACACTGATAAAATTATGCTGTATGAAGAATTAACGAGTAAAATAATTGGTGCTTATTATAAAGTATATAATACTCTTGGATTTGGATATGGATTTTTAGAAAAGGTTTACGAAAATTCATTGAAAATAGAGTTGTTGAAATTAGGTTTTAAAGTAGAGCAACAAAAAAACATAAGAGTTTTTTATAATGGAGTTGAGGTTGGTGATTACTTTGCTGATTTATTGGAAAAGTTTATTCAAATGAAAGTAAAAAATCTGCGGTGATTCGCTAAACCTGCCCGTCCGAGCGTGTTGCAGAACTTGTCATTCCGGCATTAGCCGGAGAAATGAAGAATCTCTATGCTAATAATTGCACTAATTCTAAATTTAAGTGTGAGATTCTTCGCTCGTAGACTCGCTCAGAATGACATATTCGAGTTGTACAACAGACTCCGTCCGGCAGGCGGGGTCCGCGTTCATCCGTGTTCTATTAGAATATTTTACTGAGGTTAAATATGATTGATCTATCTATAAACTGCGCGGGAATAAAATCCCCTAATCCATTTTGGCTTGCATCTGCACCTCCATCTAATTCTGCTTACCAAAATTGTAAAGCATTTGAACAAGGATGGGGCGGAACAGTTTGGAAAACGATCGGTGAACCGGTCATGAATGTTTTCAATCGTTATGGCGGATTGGATTATAACGGACAAAAAATTTTTGGATTAAACAATATTGAATTGATAAGCGATAGACCAATCGAAATTAATCTAAAAGAAATTGCCGAGACAAAAAAACTCTGGTCTGATCGTGCTGTTATAGTTTCTTTAATGGTCGAATCGAAGAGAGAAACATGGCATGAGATTGTTAAAAGAACAATAGATACCGGCTGTGATGGAATAGAATTGAATTACGGTTGTCCGCATGGGATGAGCGAAAGAGGAATGGGAGCGGTTGTAGGTCAAGTTCCGGAATATTGCCAAATGATTACAGAATGGGTAACAGAAATTTCCACAATTCCTGTTCTTGTAAAACTCACTCCGAATGTTAGCAACATTCAATTACCGGCACGTGCTGCTAAATCTGCAGGCGCACATGGTATTTCTCTAATTAACACAATCAATAGTATTATCGGAATTAATCTTGATACATTTGAATTGAAGCCGAATGTGGGCGGATTGGGTGGACATGGCGGTTACGCCGGACCGGCAGTAAAACCAATTGCACTTCATCTGCTCTCACAAGTTGCCATTGATCCGGAAGTCAATCTTCCAATATCCGGAATTGGTGGTATTAGTAATTGGCGTGATGCACTTGAATTTATTTTACTCGGTGCTTCAAGTGTTCAAGTTTGTACAGCAGTAATGCATCATGGCTTCCGGATAGTAGAAGATATGATTGAAGGAATGAGCAACTGGATGGAATCGAAAGGATTCAGTTCGCTTGATCAGGTTAGAGGTAAATCTCTTTCCCGTATAAATGATTTTGGAAATTTTGATTTGTTGAATAAAACAATCGCACGCATAGATCAATCAAAATGTATTCATTGTAATTTATGTTATATCGCATGCGAGGATGCTGCTCATCAGTGTATTGATCTAACTCCGGTTAACGGGCATAACAAAACCGAAGTCCGAGAAAAAGATTGTGTCGGTTGCGCATTGTGTTCTCTTGTCTGTCCGGTTGATAATTGTATTTCAATGGTTAGAATTGATGACGGCTCTGCATCAAAAACTTGGAATCAGCTAACAGAAGAATTTAGGAAAAGCGGAAAACCTATGACCTGGGAAAATCTTGCCGAGTTTCAGCATAAACATGGAATTGAAATACATTAAGTGTGTGAAAGTCATTTGAAGTAATAGAACACGGATTACACTGATAACACAGATTTTCACGGATTAATCTGTGCTGATCCGCTAAATCTGCGTCATCAGCTTTCTATTAAAAAATTTTTGGAGTAAATTATTTTATTAAGTATAAATCATGGTTTATAAAAAAATATCAAAAGCACAATTAACTTTATATAAACGTATTGAGGGAATGATTTTTTCACTACGTGGAGAAAAAGTAATTCTTGATAGTGATCTCGCAGCAATCTATGGAGTAACTACAGCCCGGCTTAATCAACAAGTAAATAGAAACGTGGATAGATTTCCAACTGATTTTGTTTTTCGACTTACCCAAAAAGAGTTCGATAGTTTGATGTTGCAATTTGCAACATCAAACCCAGCAAGAGGAGGACGAAGAAAACTTCCGCTGGCATTTACCGAACATGATGCGATAATGGCAGCTAACGTTTTAAGTAGTCATAAAGCTGTGCAAATGAGTGTTCTTGTGGTTCGAGCTTTTGTTCAATTCCGAAGAAATATAACGGTGCATAGCGAACTTGCTAAAAGATTAGATGAACTTGAACGGAAAGTTATTAATCACGATAGTAATATTGAGGCAATTGTAGAAGCTATTCGCCAGCTTATGCAACGAACAGAAAGACCAAAAAGACCTTATGGATTTACTATCGAAGAACCTAAGGTGAAATATGGTGTTAAAAAAAATAAAAGTTAAAAATCAAACTGAGGTATGAAATGTCCATCCTAATTAAAAACGGTCGCATCATTACAGCAGAGCAAGATTACGTTGCCGATATTTTCATCGAGAAAGATAAAATCACAACAATAGGAATATCACTAAACATTCAAGCAGATAAAATCATTGATGCAAAAGGGAAGTATGTTATTCCTGGCGGAATAGATGTTCATACACATCTTGATATGCCGTTCGGCGGAACAACTTCGAGCGATGATTTTGAAACAGGAACAATTGGAGCGGCTTTTGGCGGCACAACTTCATTAATTGATTTCGCTATACAGCCGAAAGGAAAAAGTATGCGCGAAGGTCTGGATATCTGGCGGCAGAAAGCAGAAGGGAAAGCAACTATTGATTATGGATTTCATATGATTATTACGGATTTGCCGGATGAAAGAATTCCTGAGATGGATGATATGGTTGCCGAAGGTGTTACAAGTTTTAAACTGTTTCTCGCTTACCCGAATGTTTTAATGGTTGATGATGCGACAATTTTCAAAGCATTGAAACAAACTTCAAAAAATGGCGGATTAGTTTGCATGCATGCAGAAAATGGAATGGTGATTGATCATATTGTGAAGGAAACTGTTGCTAAAGGAAATCTTTCGCCGTTATACCACGCATTAAGTCGTCCCGCTGCCGCGGAAGGTGAATCAACAAACAGAGCAATAGCTTTAGCTGAAATGGCAGGAACTCCAATTTATATTGTTCATCTTACTTGTAATGATGCATTAGTAAAAGTCAGTGACGCTAGAGATAAAGGTCAACGCGTATTTGCAGAAACTTGTCCGCAATACTTATATCTCTCACTTGAAGATATTTCTAAACCGGATTTTGAAGGGGCAAAATATGTATTTTCTCCGCCGGTAAGAGAAAAATGGAATCAAGAAAAGTTATGGGCGGGACTACAAAAGAATAATCTACAAGTTGTATCAACAGATCATTGTCCATTTAATTTTAAAGGTCAGAAAGATATGGGAAAAGATAATTTCACAAAAATTCCTAACGGAGGGCCCGGACTTGAAAATCGTTTGCACTTGTTGTATCAAGGCGGAGTGAATGAAAAAAGATTTCCTTTAAATAGATGGGTTGAACTTACTTCTACTAATCCAGCTAAAATATTTGGTATGTATCCCCGAAAAGGAACCATCACACCAGGTTCCGATGCAGACATTGTAATTTGGGATCCGGAAAAAGAACACACAATATCTGCAAAGACTCATCACATGAGAGTTGACTACTCGATGTTCGAAGGTAAGAAAGTTAAAGGCGATGCAGAGATCGTTATCTCACGAGGCGAAGTGATTGTTGAGAATAATAATTTTTTGGGTAAAGCCGGTAGAGGAAATTTTGTTAAGAGAGGTACTTACGGCTCAGCCTGGCAATAGTTGATCATGCAATAATTTCTTAGATAATTAATTCATTTAGGGTAGTTCTAAAAACTTCAAAATTCTTCGCGTACTTTGCGAAATCTCAGCGCTCTTTGCGTTTAGGCTTTCAATAAGATGGTTTTTAGAATCACACTTTACTTATTAAACGAAAGGATAGCTATGGAAAAAATTTTTTCCAATGGCTTGGTTGAGACTGATCTTTCCGGTCTTAAAGACACTAAACTATTCAATAAAGATCTCGCTCCAACAAAAATAAATCAACGTACTTGGGGTATCTACAATATTGCATCACTTTGGATTGGAATGAGTGTGTGCATCACAACATATATGCTTGCCAGCGGTCTGATTGCCGGCGGTATGAACTGGTGGCAGGCATTAATGACAATCACTCTCGGAAATATTATCGTTCTTATTCCGATGGTACTTAATGCACATGCCGGAACGAAATATGGAATTCCGTTCCCTGTTCTTGCAAGAGCTGCATTCGGAACTCTTGGTTCGAATATTCCTGCATTGCTACGTGCTGTCGTTGCGTGCGGTTGGTTCGGTATTCAAACATGGATTGGCGGACAAGCTTTGAATTCGCTCATAAGTGTTCTCATTCCGCAATTGGCTGTATGGAATTTAGGATCAGCAGCCGGGTTTCTAATTTTCTGGGTGATGAATGTTTATTTTATTATCAATGGAATGGAATCAATTCGCTGGCTGGAAGCTCTTGGCGCTCCATTTCTTCTTCTAGTAGGAATAGCACTTCTTATATGGGCTTATATTCAAGCTGGCGGATGGGGACCAATATTAAATCAGCCGAGTAAATTTCAATCAGCGGGAGAGTTCTGGAGATTTTTCATTCCTTCGTTAACAGGTATGGTGGGATATTGGGCTACACTCTCACTCAACATTCCGGATTTTTCACGTTACGCAAAAAGTCAGAAAGCACAGATGCTTGGTCAAGCAATAGGATTACCGCCGACTATGGCATTATATTCATTTATTGGTGTTGCAGTAACTTCGGCAACAGTAGTTATTTTTGGAGAAGCTATTTGGGATCCGGTTCTTCTTTTAACAAAATTTCACAATCCGATAATTGTAGTCATATCCTTATTAGCTTTAATGGTTGCAACATTAACAACGAATATTGCTGCTAATGTCGTTTCGCCTGCAAATGATTTTGCAAATCTTTATCCAAAAAAGATAACCTTTGTTCGCGGCGGAATGATGACGGCTGTTCTTGGTATTATTATCATGCCATGGAAACTACTATCTGATTATAGTGCATACATCTTCGGCTGGTTAGTAGGGTATTCAGGATTTTTAGGACCGATTGCCGGTATTCTGATTTGCGATTATTTTCTTGTTAAGAAAAGAAAATTAAATGTTATCGATTTATATATGAGGAATGGAGAATACGAATTCACTAACGGGTTTAATCTAAAAGCAATTTATAGTTTGATGTCGGGAGTTTTTGTAGCTCTCGTCGGACTCTTGGTTCCTTCTCTAAGATTTTTATACGATTACTCTTGGTTTGTTGGTTTTGCTGTTTCGTTTATTATTTATCTGGTTCTTATGAGAAAGAGTTCGAATCCATAAAAATATTTTTATAGTAAATTCTACTTGGCTACAATTGAATTTGGGAAAAGAAGCAAGTTTATCTTCATGCTGCCGTTAATTTGATTCGGTATTAATGTATTTGTTTCTTTAAGACTTCATGTAATGCTTTTTATAGATTTTGACGGCAATTTAAAGTGAGAGAATATTTATGAGTAAAGAAAAATTATTTGAGGACGAAACAAAAAGTAAGTTGGAGCTTATTAAAGAGCTTAAAGCACTGCAAAGTAAAATGCAGCATATTGAAGCAGATTTGTCTAAAAGCCGGGACAAAACAGAACTTGCCGAAAATGAAAAACGCTATCGTACTCTTTTCGAGAATGCGCCGGTTGGAATAGTCATGCTCGATCAAAATGATAGAATATTACAAATCAATAAAACGTTCGAGACAATTTTTCAATACTCAATAGATGAAATTCGCGGGCATTCTCTTAATGATTTTATTATTCCCGATTCAAAGATTGAGGAAGCCAAAACTCTATCCATGAATACACTTCAGAAGAAAGGGGCTGACAAAGAAACAATTAGAAAACGAAAAGACGAAACTCTAGTTCCGGTTCAGGTTCTGGGTGTCCCAATAGAAATTAACAATACGCTCATCGGTATTTATGGAATGTATGTTGATATTTCTGAGCGAAAGCGAACTGAAGAAAAACTCTTGAAGCTAAATCGAATATATGAAGTAACAAGCAACATTAACACTACAATTGTTCATACCACCGAACAGCAATTACTATTTAATGAAGTTTGTAGAATAGCAGTAGATGATGGAAAGTTTATAATGGCTATGATTGGACTGGTTGATGAAGAATCTAAAAATATTATCAATGTTGCTCACTACGGCTTTACCGGAGATTATGTAGAAAACATGAATATTAATTTGAACTATAAAAAATATGCAGACTGTCCCACTTGTATTTCAGTGGAGACAAAAGAATATTGTGTCTGTAATGATATTGAGACCGATGTTAGAATGAAGCTGTGGAGTGAACTTGCAATTAAAAATGGTTACCAATCTTTTTGTACTATTCCACTTTTTGTTTTTGAAAAAGTTTATGGTTTGATCTATCTCTATAGCGGACAAAAATTTTTCTTTGACGAAGAAGAGATGCGATTGCTGGAAGAAATGGCAATGGATGTCTCTTACTGCATCGAAAATATTTATAATGAAAGAAAACGAAAAAAAGCCGAAGAACAAATTTTGCTTGCTAAAGAAAAAGCTGAAGAAGCTAATAGATTGAAAAATAGTTTCCTTGCAAGAATGTCTCATGAATTTAGAACACCGCTGAATGTTATACTTGGCAGCTGCAATATTATTAATGAGACTTACTATAAATCGGCTAATGAAGAAACGAAAATAATTTTTGATTCCATCGAAGAAGAATGCTTAAGACTTCTTACTACTATGACTGAGATATTTGATATATCGAGTATCGAATCGGGGAATTTTAAGATTGATATTAAACCAATATCTCTTAATGTGGCTGTTAAATTAGCTTACCAAAATTTGAAACTCATTGCCGAAAAGAAAAATCTAAATATTGTAATGGAGTTCCCGGATTCTGAATTTATGGTTAAAGGAGACGAATACTGTTTACAGGGATCTGTAAACAGTATATTGCACAACGCAATTAAGTTCAGTAATAAAGGCACAATCAAAATTAAAATTAGATATGATAAGCACTTTGGATTCTGCTCTATCTCTGACGAGGGATTAGGTATGTCTGATAATTACCAGAAACATTTATTCGAAATGTTTAGTCAAGAGGACGTGGGATATTCCCGTCCCTTCGAAGGCACTGGATTAGGATTAGCACTAACAAAAAAATATATTGAATTAATGGCGGGTGATTTAGAAATCGACAGCAAAAAAGAGGTTGGGACCACTGTTGCATTTAAGATTCCCTTATTCAAGTAAAGGTTATAAATCTTTTTGGGGAAATACTCAATTGGAAAAAACCGACGACCAATTGATGATTTTAAACTATTGCCTATCAAAATAAAGTATTAAGAAAAAAAATCTTTAAAAAAATTGCCCTCTTCACCGAATTCATAAAAGAATAATATTGTAAAAAAATTTTAGCCACTTATTCTGAATAAATAATTAAATTACCAGTTGTTCAAATCATTTAGTAAAACAAAATTTTAAATTTTCAAGGATGGCAAATGAAAAAAGTAGTGATCACACACGCTAAAAGAACTCCGGTAGGAGCGTTTAATGGTTCTATAAGTTCTATATCAGCACCGCAACTTGGCAGCATAGTAATCAAATCACTTTTAGATGAATCGAAAATTGCACCGGATAAAATCAATGAAGTGATTATGGGAAATGTAATCACTGCAGGTTTAGGACAAGCCCCGGCACGTCAAGCGGCGCTATATGCAAATCTTCCCGAAAAGGTGGAGTGCTTAACTATCAATAAAATGTGCGGCAGCGGATTGAAAGCAATAATGCTTGCCCATCAGTCTATTTTGTGTGGTGACGCAGATATTATTATAGCCGGCGGAATGGAAAGCATGTCTAACGCACCATACTTATTACAAAATGCTCGTAATGGTTATCGTTTAGGTAACTCGTCAATCTTTGATTCAATTTTGGTTGATGGTCTTACAGATGTTTATAATAATATTCACATGGGTAATTGCGCTGAATCTTGTGCAAAGGATTTTAATTTTACAAGAGAACAATTGGATGAGTTTGCAGTTCTTTCATATCAAAGAGCCATTAATGCACAAAAGGAAGGAAGATTTGAAGACGAGATCGTTGGAGTAAAAATTAAATCAAAAAGCGGAGAAGTAGTTGTCTCCAAAGACGAAGAACCGGAAAAAGTTAATTTTGAAAAAATTTCTACTCTACGCCCTGCATTCGATAAAAATGGAGTTGTTACTGCGGCAAACTCATCTAAACTTAATGACGGCGCTGCGGCAGTTTTAATAATGAGTGAAGAAAAAGCAAAAGAGTTGGGTTACAAACCATTGGTGGAAATTATTGCACAAAGCTCTGCGGCAAAAGCTCCTATACAATTTACAACTGCACCCGCAGACGCAATCAATAATGTATTAGGCAAAGCAAAACTAAAATTGTCTGATATAGATTTATTTGAAATTAACGAAGCTTTTGCTGTGGTATCTTTAGCAGTAAGTAAATTATTGGGATTATCTACAGAGAATGTGAATGTAAATGGCGGTGCGATTGCTTTGGGGCATCCGATTGGCGCAAGCGGCGCGAGAATTATGACTACGCTTCTCTATGAAATGAAAAGAAGAAATTCGAAATATGGATTAGCTTCTCTATGTATTGGCGGCGGTGAAGCTTCCGCTGTTATTGTTAAACGTTACGAGTGAAAAAGAGAAAAACGAGTTTGCTTAAATTGAATAATACAATGCTTTGTACCAGAATCGTCTATAATGAATAAGAAAATTAAAGTTGTTGCGGATAGTAAAATTCCATTTTTGCAAGGTGTATTAGAACCTTATGTAAATATTATTTATCTACCGCCAAAAGAAATTACACGCGAAAAAATTATAGATGCTGACGCACTTCTCGTTAGAACCAGAACAGAATGTGATGCAAAACTTTTGGAAGGAACAAATGTTAAGTTCATAGGAACGGCAACAATTGGTTACGATCATATTGATTCTGCATACTGCGATTCAAAAAACATAAAATGGATTAACGCACCGGGTTGTAATTCATCATCGGTAATGCAATATGTTGCCTCAGCTTTGTTAACACTTGCCGGCAAAGGAAAATATAATCTTCATGAAATGACAATAGGAATTGTTGGTGTTGGCAACGTCGGTAGTAAAGTTGAGCGTTTATCCAAAGCATTAGGAATGAATGTAGTATTAAATGACCCGCCGCGAGAAAGAAAAGAAGGAAATGGAAAATTTGTTTCGCTCGATGAGCTCGTTGATCGAAGCAACATCATAACATTTCACACTCCATTAATCAAAGAAGGGTTAGACAAAACTTATCATATAGCCGACGATTTATTTTTTGGAAAATTGAAAGAGAAAAAAATATTATTCAATACTTCACGTGGAGAAGTAGTAAACTCATTGGCTTTAAGGAATGCTATCAAAAATAAAATTATCGTCAAATCCGTTATTGATGTATGGGAGAACGAGCCCAACATTGACCGCGAGTTATTGAATCTGGTGGATATCGCAACTCCTCATATTGCCGGATATTCAGCTGATGGAAAAGCAAACGGCACTGCAATTTGTGTTAGAGAGATTAGTTCATTCTTTAGTCTAAGTATTAGTAAAGAATGGTATCCTTCTTCCATTCCTGTTCCCGGCAATACTAAAGAATTAAAGTTCGAATGTATTGGAAAGACGAAACAAGAAATTATTCGTGAAGTTATTCTTGCCACTTATGATATTTCAAAGGATGACGAAACTTTCCGCAAATCTGTTGATACATTTGAAAAACAAAGAAACGATTATCGGATCCGCCGAGAATTTCCATTCTATCAGATCAAATTGTTAAACAGCACTCAAGATTTAAATATGACAATGACCGATCTTGGTTTTAATTTAGTAATGGGTGGTTCTAAAAATTATCTTTTTTAAAAATTTAACACAGAGAGCGCAAAGAATACGCAAAGTTCGCAGAGGATATTGAAGTTTTTAGAACCACACTAATGTAATTCAAAAAAAATATTTGAAACAATTATGCTCTCTTCAAAATAAGGTAAAAACTGAACATGCAAACTGACATAACAAAACTTGCCGCTAACACGATTAGAATTCTTGCCGCCGAAGGTGTACAAAAAGCTAACTCTGGTCATCCCGGGATGCCAATGGGAATGGCTGATGTTGCCGTCATTCTTTACAGCGAATTTCTAATTCACAATCCTGATGAACCAAAATGGGCAAACAGAGATCGATTTGTGCTTTCTGCCGGTCACGGTTCAATGCTTCTTTATTCTTTACTTCATATTAGCGGCTATGCTGTTACAATAGAAGATCTAAAATCATTTCGGCAGTGGGGAAGCAGAACTCCCGGACATCCTGAGTATGGTCATTTACCCGGTGTTGAAACTACAACCGGACCATTAGGACAAGGTTTTGCGAACGGTATTGGAATGGCAATCGCCGCAAAGATGACTGCATCAAGATTTAATAATGATAAACATCAACTGCTTGGCAGTCATTATATATATGGAATTGTTAGCGACGGTGATTTGATGGAAGGAATTTCTCACGAAGCGGCTTCTATTGCTGGTCATTTGAAACTTGGAAACATAATCTATTTTTATGATGACAACAGCATAACTATTGAAGGTAAAACGGGACTTACATTTACTGATGATACCTCAAAAAGATTTGAAGCATACGGATGGCAGACATTAGAAACAGATGCATACAATCATGTTGGAATCCGTAAAGCAATCAAAGCTGCTCAGAACGAAAAAGAAAAACCAACACTTATAATAACTAAATCGCACATTGGTTTTGGTAGTCCGCACAAAGTTGATACTTCCGAAGTGCATGGCTCTCCTCTTGGTAAAGATGAATTAATCGAAACAAAAAAGAATCTTGGATTTCCGTTAGATAAAGAATTTTATATTCCCGCAGAGGTAAAAGAATTATTTGGAAGCAGAAAATTTTTTTTAATTTCTGAATTCAACGATTGGAAAAAGGAATTTGAATTGTGGAGAAAAGAAAATCCCGATAAGTCAGAACTTTATGAAAAATATATGAACGGGTGGCTTCCGGAAAATTTATTTGATGAATTATTAAATGCTGCCGGTAAAGAATCAAACGCAACACGAACACTTTCTAGCAAAGTTATTCAGAAGATTGGTGAGTTAGTGCCAAATTTTGTTGGCGGCTCTGCGGATTTAGCGCCATCAACAAATACATATATGAAAGCATTCTCTGCAATCGCTCCCGGAAAATTTGAAGGAAGAAATTTTCATTTTGGAATTCGAGAGCATGCAATGGGTGCTATTGTTAATGGAATTATTCTTTATGGTGGATTTAAAGCTTTCGGTTCAACATTCCTTGTCTTTTCCGATTACATGCGTCCGTCAATTAGACTTGCATCATTGATGAAATTACCTGCAATTTACATTTTTACTCATGATAGTATTTTCCTTGGCGAAGATGGACCGACTCATCAACCCATTGAACATCTTGCAGTCTTAAGAGCAATTCCAAATGTTACAGTTATACGTCCTGCTGATAGTTTGGAAACAGCCGCTGCATGGACTTATGCTCTTCAACATAAAGATGGACCTATTACTTTGATCTTAACCAGGCAAAAAATTGAGATAATTGAACATAGTACCGGCTTTGATCCAAAGGAATCAATTAAAGGCGGTTATATTGTTTCAAGAGAAAAAGGAAAAACCATTGACCTGATTATTGCAGCAAGCGGTTCCGAAGTTCCGGTTGCAATTTCAGCTCAAAAAATATTGCAGGAAAAAATTTCTGTACGTGTTGTTTCAATTCCTTCAAAAGAAATTTTTGAGAAGCAAAGTGAAAAATATAGGAATAGCATTGTTCCATCAAATGTTCCGATTGCTGTTGTCGAAGCGGCTTCAATGACGGGTTGGGGAGATTTATTCCGAAGCAAATTCTTACCAATTGGAATGAATGGATTCGGCGCTTCTGCACCGTATGAAACTCTTGCCGAAAAATTCGGATTCACTGGTGTACAAGTAGCAGATAAAATAAAAACTTGGCTCGAAGAGACGGAATAACATTATTAGTGAGACTTCTAAAGAATTTTAAATGGCACACAGATAAACACTGATTAAACGAATTTACGCAGATCAAAATCCGTGAAAATCCGTTTACCCCATGGAATAACATTTTACCTTTTGTAATAAATTTAATTATCAATTTATTCCACGGGGTGAATCCGCGTCATCCGTGTGCTATTAAAAATGTTGACATTCTGCACAATCTTGTTTTTCAGAAGTCAATTATTTTATTCACAACAATCGCAAATGCTATTCGTATATTTTTCGATATTCATTCTGAAGTGATCGGCATAATGGTCCCGGCTTTCCATCGTTAACACTTATTCCGTCTAGTTCTATCACAGGGGTTACTTCTACTGTAGTTCCGAGAAGAATAATCTCGTTAAATTCTTTCAGTTCGGAGATTGATATTGTTCTCTCTTTAAATGCAATTCCTAATTGATTGCACAATGAGAGCACAACTTTA
>JAJYXU010000051.1 GCA_021801605.1 Bacteroidota bacterium | reverse complement strand
AAAGATGGTCTATGCATTACTACGCCAAGTGTTTTACAAAATTCATTCATCCGCAATGGATTAGGGGAAACGGCATTTAGGACTCCGTGAACATTTTCATTATCAAGAGCAAATAAAAATATTCCGGCAACATCATTAATGTGAATCCACGGAAACCATTGTTTGCCGGATCCAAGTGGTCCGCCGATAAAAAATTTATATGGTGTGATCATTCGCGCAAGAGCGCCTTCATATTTATCGAGCACAATTCCAATGCGGATATTCACTCTTCGAACACCCAGCCGATTAACTTCTTCTGTTTCCTTTTCCCAATCTCTCACAACATTGGCAAGAAAATCTTTACCGGGGTTAGATTCTTCCGTAACTGGCTCTTCCGAATTACCATAATAACCAACGGCAGAAGCAGATATAAAAACTTTTGGTTTATTTACTGTTTTCTCAATTGTTTTAACCAGTATTCGAGTTGAGTCAATGCGGCTATTATAAATATTTCTCTTGTGCTCATCGTTCCATCGCTTTGCCATTACACTTTCTCCAGCAAGATGAATTACTGCATCTTTACCTTCGAGCTTAGTTTGCCAATCATCCCGTTCAAGATTCCAAACAACATATTCCGCAGCGTTGGGAATGATTTGTTTAGCTTTATTAACAGAGCGGGTGAAAATTGTAACTTCATCTCCACGCTGAATTAATTTACCGGCAATACTTTTACCTATTAATCCCGTAGCCCCGGTCAAAACAACTTTTTTCATCCGCTTCCCTTTAATTGTCTAAACAACTTAACAACAAAATAGGTTTTTATTCCGAATGAAAATATGATTCTTTTCTATCTTTTTTGAATGAAGTTTATGTTTTATCTTTGTTTAAGAAATGAAATGCAAACAAAATAAAGTTTTCATTTTTTTCGATTTATCAGCACAATCATTTCGAGGTTTAATTGAACAAAAGTATTTTTTTCGCACTGATACTTTTCATTTTTTCTTCACAAACATTTTCACAACAACTTATTCTTAAAGGGAAAGTAACAGACAAACCAACTTCATCCCCGTTAAGTTTTGCAAGTTTACGAATAGGCGGAACCACCTCCGGAACCACTACAAACTTTGAAGGTAATTTTGAACTGCGCTTAAAACCGGGCAATTATAAATTGATAGCATCGTTTATCGGCTACAAATCAGATACCGTTGCAGTAAATCTAAACACAAATAAAACTATTAGCTTTTCTCTCGAACCAATACCAGTTCATCTTTCCGAGATCACAGTGTTTCCGGGAGAAAACCCCGCGCTCGAAATAATTCGCAGAGCAATTGAAGCGAAACATGATAGGAACAATAAACTGAACTCATACGTTTTCGGTGCTTACACAAAAGGATTGGTGAAAACCACAAAAGATTTCTCTAGAACAAATAACAGCATTGGACTATCAATTGGAACGAAAGATACGGCAGATCTTAAGATCAGCGGAATTATAGAAAATGAAAGTAAGGGATATTTTAAAAAACCAAATCAATATAAAGATGAAATAGTTGCACGGAAACAAAGCGCCAACACACCTTCTTCTGTAAACATATTAACCGGTGGCAGAATAATTCAAAATTTTTATACCGACGATATTCAGTTTCTTGGACGACCTTTGCCCAGTCCTATTTCCGATGATGCTATTGAATATTATGATTATTTAATAGAAGATACTTTGGCGTTGGATAAACAAAATGTTTTTCAAATTCATGTAGAGCCGCTAAAAAAATCGGACCCGGGCTTTGTCGGTAAATTATTTATTGCGGACAATATCTACTCGCTAGTAAAACTTGATGTCAATCTGAACAATGCCGCTAACCCCGGAAAAATCTTCGACAGAATTAATATAATCCAGCAGTTCGCTCCTTTTGACAGCAACATTTTTATGCCGATTGACTACCGTGTTTTTGCAGAAGGTAACCTTCTTGGTATTGCAAAATTCGGTTTTGAGTTTAACACCATTTTTTATGATTATAAAATTAACGAACCCATCAGCGATGATATTTTCGGAATGGTTATAATAAAAGTTTTGCCCGATGCAGATAAAAAAGATTCCACTTATTGGAAATCAACGCAAACTATTTCCAACACGCTGGAAGAAATTAAAGCATATAAAAGAATTGATAGTCTCGAAGCCGTTCCAAAAACTTTTGGGGATAGGTTTTCTTTTCTTTCTACTTCCATTAACATAAATGATAATCTATCGGTCACGGGTCCGCTTTCTCTTTATTCATTTAATAAAATTGAAGGACACACTTTAAACTTCGGCGCAAATATATCACAAGCGGAAGATAAACGACTCAATTCAAGTTTGGATTTCTCATACGGATTTTCTGATAAAAAATTTAAAACGGATTTCTCTTCAACATATTATTTAGGAGAGTACAGAACTCATTCCGTTTCTATTACTGCGTTTGATAAGATCATAGACCTCTTTCGAGAATCAATAAGATTTAACAAACTCACTTCAACGCTCACAAATCTTTTGGGTAAATATGATTTTAGAGATTATTACTACACAAAAGGATTTTCCGTAAAACTGTGGAGTGAAGTTTTTCCTGTTCTGCGTCTCAGCGCCGGATTCCTTAATAGAACCGATAATAACGCTTATAACAATTCCGATTTTTCTATCTTCAACACAGGCAAATCTTATGAGAAGAACCGGATAATTTATGAGACCAAAACAAATGCTTTGACTACCGGATTTCAATTAGACTTCCGTAAATACATTGAAGACGGATACTTTAGAAGAAGAATGGGACAACAAAATAAAATTAATTTGATTCTTTCCGGAGACGCAATATTCAGCAACGTCGGCACACTTAAAAGCGGTCTTGATTTTCAATTGTACCGGTTTTCTCTTAACGGCTACTTGCCAACATTTAAATCTGCAAGCTTGAATTTTATCTTGAACGGAGTTTATTCTAACGGACCTGTTCCGTTTCAAATGATCTATTCTCTGCCCGGAAACATTGAGAGTTCAAGTCAGTCATTTACACTGCGTACAATTAGAACAGGGGAAGTCTTTGGAGACCGGGTTTTAGTTTTATCTGTTGAAAATAATTTTAACGATGAGCTGTTCAGATTCTTCGGCTTAACATTTATCAGCGATCTTCAATTAAATTTAAGCTTGCACTTCAACGCCGCATTGTTAGAGATTTCACCAAAGAGCAAGCAGATATTTCCAGATCCGTTAAGAGCTATTCCACAATTCTTTACCGAGTATAAAAATCCATTTTATGAAATTGGTTTTGGAATAGGTCACCCTCTGTTTCCCTTCCGTCTGGAATTTACGTGGAAACTTAATTATCTCGGCAGAGAAAATTTTTCGTTTGGAATCAACACACCAATACTTTAATTATTCGGGACAAAAATGAAAACCGTTTTTTCAACTCTACTCGTTTTACTTTTTTCTGCATCACTTTTTTGCCAAAAATTGGTTATTAATAAAATTGAGCCGCCGAATTGGTGGACCGGCATGAAGTTGAACAAAATTCAGTTAATGGTTTACGGTGAAAATCTGAAAGACGTTTCGGCAAAATTCGACAATGCTAAGATAAAAGTCATTCGAGTAAATAAAATTGAAAATCCTTCCTACGCATTCATTGATATTGAAATTCCTAATAATATCAAACCGGATAATTACCGGCTTACTTTAATGCGCGGCAAAGAAAAAACTAATGTAACGTTTCCGATTTTTAAACGGGAACATAATTCAAAACGCTTTCAAGGATTTTCCAGCAAGGATATAATTTACCTGATCATGCCCGATCGTTTTTGTAACGGTGATATTTCAAACGATTCAATTCCTGGATATTCGGATTATATGAATAAGACACCGGGACAAAACCGCGCCGGCGGCGATATTCAAGGAATGATTAACAAACTTGATTACATCAAAGATTTAGGCATTACTACAATTTGGGCAACACCGCTTACTGAAAACAACACGTTCCGTTCTTACCATGGTTACGCAACAACAGATTTCTACAGAGTTGATCCTCGGCTTGGTACGAATGAGCTTTATAAAAAATTGGTTGATGAGGCACATAAGCGGAATCTTAAAATCATTCTCGATCACGTTTCTAATCATTTCAGCGATGACCACCCGTGGTTGAAAAATCCGCCAATGCCTAATTGGACAAACGGCACAAAAGAAAATCATCTTGATGCAGACCACAACAAAATGGTTTTTACAGATCCGTATGCTGACAGTTCAACAATTAAGCACGTTGAACGCGGCTGGTTTGTAAATTCAATGCCGGATATAAACCAGGAGAATCCATTTGTTGCTAATTATATAATTCAAAACACAATTTGGTGGATGGAATATGCCGGCATTGATGCAATCCGGGAGGATACATATCCGTACAACAATCAAAAATTTATGGCTCACTGGGCAAAAGCGGTAATGAATGAATACCCTACAACAAATATTGTCGGCGAAGTATGGAGCGGCACTCCGGCATTTTTAGCCGGCTATCAAAGAGATACTTTTTTACCGCGCAATTTCAATACAAATCTTCCGGCTATAACCGATTTCGGTTTGCGCGATGTTCTAATTAAATATTTGAGCGGTGAAAATAACCTGTACAACATTTTTGAAATTCTCTCTGAAGATTATTTATACAAAGATCCAAACAACCTGGTAACGTTCGCAGATAATCACGATCTCCCACGTGTAATGTACTTTGCTAAAGGTAATGTTGACAGAGCAAAGATAGTCTATACACTTTTGTTGACCACACGCGGCATTCCGCAAATCTTTTACGGTTCCGAAATTGGAATCGTTGGCTCCGATGATCACGGAAAATTGCGCGCACAATTCCCCGGCGGATTTCCGAATGATACTCGCAATGCTTTCACACAAGATGGAAGAATCAAGGAAGAAAATGATATCTATAATTTTTTACGAAACTTGATTCATCTTAGAAATGATTATCCGGCTCTTTCGACTGGAAAGCTAACTCATTTTCCACCGGAACATGATGTGTATCTTTATTTCAGAACACTTGAAAATGAGAAGATGATGATTGTTGTAAATAATAACCGATCTAAAAGTTCTGCGGATTTGAGGACGATGAAAGATTTCGTTTCTGAAAAATCCAAGTTGATCAATGTAAGAACTCAAGAAGAAGTTTCACTCGATTCAGAAATGAAATTAACAATCGAAGGATTACGAGCGGAGATCTTTAAAATCATTGATTAATCACTCACATTACGCACGAAAATTTTTCAGTTATCATTTCTTTGCGGTCTTTGCGTGAAATTTGTTTCTTTTTTCACGCAAAGCACGCTAAGAAAAACGCCAAGAGTGCCAAGTCTATAAACTGTATAATGTGACTTAGTAAGTATTTATTTTAGAATCAGTCTTTTCTTTACGCAAATAAAATTTATTCATCAATGAGTCTTCTCTAAAAAGGTAATTTTATTATAGAAAAGTTTTGAATTCGGTTTATTTTCACAATCCAAAATAACGGAATAGACCTTTTTAGATACGCCTCATCAATGATTTTTAATTCACGTAATATTTCTTCTGCACGGATTAATTCTTGAACCGGGACTATTAGTTTGATCTCATTAATAATATGCCCGTCATATTCACCGGATGCCGTGAGAGGATGAAATAATTTTTCTCCATAACGGCTCTCTTTAGTATTTATCGCTGTTTCGATAATTCCCAAATGGGACGAGTTTCAAAACAACATAGAGAGAAATTTACTTGCGGGCAATAGAAAAAAGAGACAGCTGTTAAACAGATTTAGGACTAAAATATAATGCGGAATTATTACCTCAATCCACGATAAATAATTTAGCACCGGTCTCGGTTCTAGAGCGGTGAGGTTCATTATCGTCTGCAACTTGATAACTCATTCCCGGTGTAAGTTTGAAAACTCTTCCGTCTTTTAACTCTGTAATCAATTCACCTTCTAAAATATAAATTACATGACCGCGGCTGCACCAGTGATCTGCAAGATAACCGGGCGAGTATTCTACAATTCTCACTCTAATATTTCCAACTTCCAAAGTTTTCCAAAATGCTTTTCCTGTTTCCCCGGGATATTCTTTCGGAGCTATTTCATTCCAATCAGTTACAGTAAATGGTACGTTTTGGATTTTCATGATTTGTCTTTCAGTTCAAACATTTGTCATTGTTAATATCGTTAATCGAACGCTTCCCGGTAATCAAAAAAAGATCGAGATGATCTCGATCTTGCGTCTTCCGCTTAACGTTTCACCTTTGACGACATTAAAAATTTACTACCGTCATCAAATAAAACCAGGTTGCAGTATCTCTTCCCTTTTTCTCTTTAAATATATCTCCCGGAGAAAATAGAGATGCGTTCCCTTCAATTGTAACATTGTCATTGTATTTATAACTCAATGTTAAGTCAATTTCACTTCCAAAATTTGTAGTTGTTGATCCGCTCTTCAATTTATAATCCGCATTCGCTGTAAAGATATGTCCAGCTAAAGTTGCCTTTAGATTTTCTATCGGTGTAATACCAACCTTTCCGATCAGATCCATTACTCCCAATCCGTAAGTATCATTTGGCATGTTAATAAAATAATCCATACTGCCAAAAAATTTATGCCCGGTTCCATATAATGTGTTAAAGACTTTATAATCATTATCTGCAGAATTATCATCTCCGCTTATGTAATCTATTCCCGCGCCAATCAACGGTTTGGATGGCTCATCAAATGTATAACTTGCATTGAAGGCAAACATGTATGCCGCTATATTTTGTTTTCTACTTGACGCAGTAATATCTCCGAACTGATAGATAAATTCTGTTTCATGTGTAAACGCGGAAATATCCCCTTTAATGTAAGTACCAAGAGTAAATCTGTTTAGCAAATTTGAAGGAACAGATCTTTGCCAAATAATGAACGGCTGAATTTTATAATTCTGCGCAAGCATTAAATCTGTGAATACTCCATACATATTCTGATCCAGTGTATCACCGGCATTTAGTTTTTCGTTTTCCTTCACGCTAAAAATATCTGCCTTAAATTTATCTCCCTTAATCGAAAGAACTGCGCCGTCAAAACTTCTTCCCGTGTTTACCCAGTTAGCAGTGCCTATTACTCTTTCATTCGAGTAAAGAAGTTCCATCCTTCCAACCTTAAGATCCATTGGTAACTTAAAAAAGTTATCAATCTTAAAATATGCTTGATGCAGGTCTACATTTTTCATGTCTGCAATTGTACTAGTTTCATTGCCAAAGATCCGCGCATCTTGAACCTGAATAAATCCGTTGATATCTGTTGATGGAATGAACGATACACCAAGACGTGTGCGAAGGTATGTGTAATTGTTAAAAGGTATGGTTGAATGAAAACTTCGGTTGTCTAATTCCAGGCGTGGGCGAATCTGCGCAGAAAATTTTACGGTTTGCTGTGCAGCGATAACTCCGGTCATTAAAATCAGCGTAAGGATAAAAAACAGTTTCTTCATTAAGTTTCCTCCATATTGGTTGTAAAACAAAAATTCTAAATATTTTTGTTCTCGAATTTGTGATTAATACTGCTGCAACGTTCCCTGTCTTTCTTTTGCTTTCTTATCCCACCCGGGAACGGTTGTCTTCAAAAAATCTGCTTTATCAGAGCGAAGCGCCGGCATATCCAGACCAATAAATTTTTGCGCTTTATCTTTTGTTGAGTAATCCGGCAATGCAACGGGATACTTCACACCATGTTTAACAAGAACAAGCGCAATTTCTTTTCTGGCTTCTTCCGCTTTTTGAATTGATGTTCCTAAAACTCGCATAGCTTCAACAGGTGAATGAAATCCAAGTCCGTTTGATGCTGCGACCCAATCCCATCTCCATTGCGCATGACGAATAAATTGTAAAGCGGGTTTCATTTCGGTTTCTGTTGCACCGTTATCCCAGGCGATCTTAGCTTCGATGTGTGTTGCCGCTAATATTTTTTCGGCAATCTTTCTTAGCTCTAGTATTTTATCTTGGCGTTCATAAACATTCTCGATGAGTTTTTGAGTTTTTTCTCTGTGACAAACCTGGCATGAATTTTCAACATTATTCAGCGGACTCTGAATGTGATGATCTGTAAACTTAACACCGCCTTCCGATTTATATGGCATGTGGCAATCAGCGCATGATACCCCGCGGTCAGCGTGAATTCCGGTTTTAAATAATTCGTAATCGGGATGTTGTGCCTTCAACATCGGCGCTTTACTCAGTTGATGTGTCCAATCTGTAAATTCAATTTTATCGTAATACTTTTCCATCGCGTCAGCGCTAAATCCGTTATCCCATGGAAATGTTAAATACTTCCCTTCTCCTTTGAAGTAATATTCAACATGACATTGCGCGCAAACAAGCGAGCGCATTTCATTATGAGAAAAACTTTTTATCTCCTTGCCTTGTCGTTCAAGCGCTTCAATAAGTGCGGGACGTGTGATTCTCAAATCCATCGTCTTCGGATCGTGACAATCCTGGCAGCCGATCGGATTAACAATTTCAGATCCTAAATCTTTCCATTTTGATTTATAGAATTCTGCAACTCCCATTTTTTGCATCATGCGCGGAACATCCGGACTCTTACACGACCAGCAAGTCGCGGGTTGTGGACTAACTTTATTTCCTCCTGTACGCAAAGTATTTCTGATGTCTTTAATTGCATATACGTGTCCCCCGGGCGCATTATACTCCTTAGAGAAAGCATAACCCGCCCACATAACCACCAACTCTGGTGTTTCTTGTAAATAATCTTTCATCACTGAGCCCGCATGTTTGCTTGCGAATGTAGTATCATGCATCTGCATGTAGGTTTCATACTCGCGTGGATAATTTTCTCCCCATATTTCATTTCTCGGTTCCCAATCTGCAATTGGTTTTACCTGTTGAAGTGTATAAGCTTCGTTTCTTCTTTCGATTATTGATGATGCAAATAGTCCAATTAAAAACACTACTACGACTGTAACAACAAATAAAACCCAACCTAACCATGGTTTGTTCTTTGTTATTTCTTGAATTGATTTCATTTTGCTGCCTCTAATTAATTTTTCTTTTCAATTTTTTTGATGAGATAAATTTTTCTAACCACTCCGGTACAGCGGGTTTCAATTGCGGCATGCGTACGTAAGGCGTGGATGATAAACTATGGACCCGTCCGTGTGGCGTTTCGCGATGACAATCCCAGCAATATCTTTCTGTCTGATCTTCAACACTATTATTGTTGATTGCTCTCAGCGCAATTGGGTGAATTAAATTGCTGTGGCATCGAATGCAATTATCCTGAACCGCTCTCTTTCCTGCATCTTTGATTTGAATTACCTGCGGCTCCCATCTCATCGTGAAATATGTCGCGTGGCGCAATCCGTCATTTGCTTTGAATAGATATTTGGCGATGAAATTATTCTGCGGTACATGACAGTCATTACACGTTACACCTCTTCCGTGACTTCCCCTTTCCCACGTTGCATATTGAGGATACATAACATGACAGTTCACACATGTTTTCGGATCGTCGGATAAATATGAAACTGCATTCGAGATATAGAGCACATAAAATCCTAATCCCACAAAGATTCCAATGAGAATAATTACAGGGTATCTCCACTGTTTGGGCGGAATAATATGTGAAAAAGTTTTCTTGAGCCAACTTTTCTTAGTTGATTCCATCTCTTTTTCCTTTTTCTACCGATTTATTCAATTCCTTGATTTCAGCGGTGCTTGTTGGATGTCCGATTGCATCCAACTGCTTATGAATCATAAGATACTCTTCTTTAGAAATTTTATTATGCCAATGACCTGTCAACATTCCGATTCCTGTGATTGCAATAAATATTAAACTAACACCAAAAGCTATGATTTTTTTAGAAACTTTTTTCTTACCGAAAATATTTGTAATCTCAAGCGTGTCTGCAACCGGGCAAGCATCTACGCAACTCAAACACGATGTGCATTCATCAGAATAGACAGTATGCACTTTATCAACTTTGATGAATGATGAACACGCTTTGGCGCATAATCCGCAATCAATACAACTTGCAGCATTTCGTTTAATTTTGTTTGGACTCAAAAACCCAATCAATCCAAGCAAAGCGCCGTAAGGACAAAGATACCTGCACCAGAAATTACGAATAAGAACAGAAAGGAAGAATAGAACACCAATAACAATAAGACTGAATCTGGAAATGTTTGCGAAAAAATAAAACATTTTAACGTCAGCAGCTATATTGTAGGCGTCGCTCAAAAAAAATGCAAGCGCTGTTTCGGTCATGGAGAAAATTGCAAATGCAAAAAATGCTAATAGTAAATATTTTATCGTTCGTAATGGATAATCAATAAATCTTGGAAGTTTTATTCTACGTTTAAAAAGTTTCTTCCATATTTTTTCTCCAAAGTCTCCCACCATTTCAGAAATAAAACCAACCGGACATAACCAGCTGCAGAACGCTTTACCAAAAACGAATGATACTCCTATAATTGCTAAGAAGATAAAAAATCCCGCAGGATGAACATTGTGTACTTGTCCTGTTTGAATAAAATACACTACGCTCATCAGCGCGCTGATTGGAAGAAATCCTTCAGCGCCCGGCGGTCTTTGGTGAAATGCTGTTGTACCGTTCGATTCCAAATACGAAATGAACTGAGTGAACTCGATACCGATCCAGATACAAAGAAGAGCAAATGTCATTTGTACTGCAAATCTAACTTTCTGAATTGGCTTGTCCGTATTTTTTATATACTTAGAACTCATCTAATTTCTACCATATAACTTAACAAAATGTGTTTAAAACTAACTTTTTGAATAATCGTAAAATATTTCTATATTAATATCGGAAAATAAATTCTGTTTTACAAAAGGAAATTATCGTGCTTCGAAAAATCATAAAAATAGATGAGGAAAAATGCGACGGCTGCGGAAATTGTGTCCCCGAATGCCATGAAGGCGCATTACAAATTATAGATGGTAAGGCACGTTTGGTCAGCGATCTTTTTTGTGATGGACTCGGCGCTTGTCTTGGAAACTGCCCAACCGGTGCATTAACAGTTGAGGAGCGAGAAGCTGAACCTTATAATGAAAAGGAAGTAATGAAATATATCGCTGCTGGCGGTGTAAATGTTATTAACGCTCACCTTGAACATTTGCGTGACCATCAAGAGTTTGAATACTTAACACTCGCTCTGGAATATTTGCGCGACAACAAAATTGAAAATCCTCTTTTGGCGAAGGAACTCGAAGAAAAAAAATCTCATTGCGGCTGCCCTGGATATCAAGAGATGAGTATCGAAAACATTGACGATAACGAAGATGGGAAAGATTCTCGTGTTTCTCATTTAAGGCAGTGGCCAATACAGTTTCATCTTGTTTCGCCGCATGCATCATATTTTAGAAATTCAGATCTATTGCTCGCAGCAGATTGCTGCGGATTTGTTTATCCCGATTTTCACAAAGATTTTCTAAAAGGGAAATCTCTCGCAATCGCATGTCCAAAACTTGATTCCAACAAACAAGTCTATCTTGATAAACTTATCACTATGATTAATGAATCGAATATGAAATCTATCACCGTTTTGATTATGCAGGTACCCTGCTGTAGCGGCTTGGCTCAACTTGCACAGCAAGCCATTGAAATTTCCGGAAGCAAAATTCCGGTGAATGTAACTGTGATAACACCATCCGGAGAAATTCTTCAGTCGGTTCAAGTCAACTAATAACTCCTCAGAAACGAAAAGCGTAAGGTTCGCTATTCCCTCCTTACTTCATCTAAATCGGATAAACAGGACACGCAAATAATTTAACTTGACACATCGTCCGAATTTAATTAACTTTTAATCAGATGAAATATTCTTCTTTAAGAACAACTATTTTTTTGAACGATAATAAGACAGGGCATTCTTTTTATAAGGGACAAAGCAATGAAAACAAAAATTAAAATATTCAATATGTTACTTACTGTTTTTTTCTTCGCTACATTAATAGGATGTAGTAGTGAATCCTCAGATCAAATCAGTGGTGAAGAGCATGCACACTTAACTCAAGCGCCTTATGTCCCTCCGGCAATCACAAGAAAACATACAACTAAAGTTATTATTGATCTAGAAGTACGGGAAGTTATTAAGCAGCTTTCTGATGGAGTCGAATATGTTTTTTGGACTTTCGGAGGCGATGTACCGGGAAGTTTTATTCGTGTCCGTGAAGGAGACTTTGTTGAATTTCATCTTCACAATCACCCGCTTAACAAACTTCCTCACAACATTGATCTGCACGCTGTAACCGGACCGGGAGGAGGCGCAACATCTTCATTTACGGCTCCAGGGCATACTTCAATTTTTTCCTTCACTGTGAAAAATCCCGGACTATTTGTTTATCACTGTGCTACAGCACCGGTAGGAATGCACATTGCAAATGGAATGTATGGACTGATATTAGTTGAGCCGAAAGAAGGATTGCCCCCGGTTGACCGCGAATATTATGTAATGCAGAGTGAATTTTATACAGAAGGAAATTACGGCGATGCCGGCTTGCAACCATTCAGCATGCAAAAAGCATTAACAGAAACTCCGGATTACGTTGTGTTCAACGGTTCGGTTGGCTCGCTGGTTGGCGACAAATCATTGAAAGCAAATGTTGGAGAAAGTGTTCGTCTTTATATCGGCAACGGTGGACCGAATTTGATTTCATCATTCCACGTTATTGGAGAAATTTTTGATTTAGTGTACAGCGAAGGAGGAAATAATGCGGTTCAGAAAAATGTTCAGACAACATTGGTTCCTGCCGGAGGATCATCAATTGTAGAATTCAAAGTTAATGTGCCGGGGAATTTTATAATGGTAGATCATTCAATCTTCCGGGCATTTAATAAAGGTACGCTTGGAATGCTGACGGTTAAAGGTGCAGAAGATAAAACTATTTATTCAGGTAAACAGAAAGATGAACTTTACTCCGGTTCTATCTCTACTGCCAGCGGAGTTAATTCTTTTACCGGTGAACTGAACAAAGAAAACAGAAAAGAGGGATATGCTTCAAAATATTCAACGGGTGATAGCAAGGTGGATGAAAATCTTTTAAAGACCGCAATGGCAAGCGGATCCAAAGCGTCTTCTCCCACAGAAATGTTCAATATAGGTAATAGCGTTTATAATCAGAGCTGTGTTGCGTGTCATCAAGCAGATGGAAAAGGAATTGCAAATGTATTTCCACCACTTGTAAATTCTGATTGGCTTAAAACACATTCAAAAGAGGAAGCAATTAATAATGTTATTGCCGGCAGAACCGGCGAATTGACCGTGAATAACAAAACTTACAACGGCATTATGCCTCCTCAAAATCTTAGTGATGCTCAGTCGGCAGCGGTTTTAACTTACGTTTATAAAAAATTTGCGGGTAAAGATGTTGCCGTTTCTGCCGAAGATGTAAAAAAAGTTAGAGCTGCAAAGAAATAATAATGGCGCGAAGATGAAGTTTGAAAAAATAAATATCGTTTTAACCCTTTTTGTTTTGATCAACTATTCTACATCAGCACAGAACAAAAAAATAAATGCTCGCGAAAAGATGGCGTTTATTAAAGGCGGCATTTATACTCCTCTTTACGGTTCAAAAGAAGAAGGTTCCGGAATTAAGGTGGCGCCATTCTTTATTGATAAATACCCGGTAACAAATGCACAGTTTTTAAAGTTTGTGGAAGAAAATCCCAAATGGCAGAGATCGAAAGCAAAAAAACTTTTTGCCGATAAAAACTATTTAAGCAATTGGAAAAGCGATTTAGAGTTAGGAAAAAATGTTTTGCCGAACAGTCCGGTAACAAATGTTTCTTGGTTTGCCGCAAAAGCATATTGTGAGTATTACAAAAAAAGATTGCCAAGCGTTGACGAGTGGGAATTGGTTGCAAAAGCAAGCACAAATCAATCGGACGGGTCTAAAGATCAGAACTATATTAAACAGATTCTCGAATGGTACTCGCGTCCGGCAACTGAAAAAATTTCTCCGGTAGGTTCGAGAGGAAAAAATTATTGGGGCATCTACGATATGCATGGATTGGTTTGGGAATGGACTTCAGATTTTTTTAGTGCGCTTGTTACGGGTGAATCGCGCGGCGACAGTGGATTAGAAAGAAATCTTTTTTGTGGAAGCGGTTCTGTGAATGCATCAGACTTCAAAAATTATCCGGCGTTCATGCGTTCTGCATTTAGAAGCAGTTTGAAAGCAAATTACACAACGAGCAATCTTGGTTTTCGTTGTGCAAAAGATTTTAAATAGAAAAGGAAATACAAAATGAAAAAGGTATTAATTATTTCAGCTTCTTTAAGTGTGATTCTTCTTGGCATCGTTATTTATTTACTGATGGGCGTTAAAAATGTTGAAAGCGCTTCAATAAAAGAAGTAAAACAAACATCGTCTGAAAAGAAATCATGTTGTGCTGAAGTAAAAAATGAAAATGCTGGGGATAACTCAATCTACCAATTAGAATCCGTTTGGAAAACCGAAGCGGGAAATAAAATTACTCTGAATGATTTAAAAGGTAAAAGACAAATTATGGCTATGGTCTTCGCGAACTGTACATATGCTTGTCCGCTGATTGTAAACGACATGAAAAAAATTGAATCGGCAATTAACCGGAGTGATGTAAACTTTCTTTTGGTCTCAATAGACCCGAAACGCGATACTCCGGAAACTTTAACGCAGTATGCCAAGAACAACAAACTTGATCTGGGACGATGGCGCTTGCTAACCGGTGATGAAAACGGCATAAGTGAGTTGGCGGCTGTCTTAGGATTCAAATATAAAAAGGAGCCGGACGGAAGTTTTTCACATTCAAACATTATAAATGTCCTGGATGAAAATGGAGTGGTTGCGTATCAGCACTTCGGACTGAATCAGGATGTTCAAGACGTAGTAGAAGCAATTAATAAAAATAAGGAGCAGTAAAATGAATACAATATCAATTAAATCAACAAACGACTTTACACATCTAAAAGTGAAAGACGTTGTAACAGAGAATTTTCATGCGGCAGAGCTTTTTGAAAAACTTGGAATTGATTTCTGCTGTAACGGAAACCGCCCTTTGCAAGAAGCACTCGAAGAGAAACAAATCTCAAACAACAAATTTTTTGAAGAGCTTAACAAAGTTAATCAATCTATTTCATCTTCATCCGAAAACCAACGTTATTCGGAGTGGGATTTGAATTTTCTGATCCAATATATTGTGAATAATCATCACACCTATGTGAAGAGCGCAATTCCTGAGATAACTGCACATCTTGAAAAAGTTTATAACGCACACGGGAAAAAATATCCATACATTGCAGAAGTTCAGAACACATTTGCGCTGGTCGCCGAAGAAATGATGGGTCACATGATGAAAGAAGAACGGGTGCTTTTTCCGATAATAAAATATTTAACGGAATCTCAAAGATTCAACGAGAAACCAAAGACCGGCGGATACGGAACAATTAAAAATCCAATAAGACAGATGGAAACAGAACACTTAACAGCAGGCGGTGCAATGGAAAAGATTAGAGAACTTACTGATAACTATATATTACCAGCAGACGCATGCACAACTTTTCAGGTAACATATAAAGAGCTTAACGAATTTGAAAAAGATTTACACAAACATGTACATTTGGAAAATAATATACTCTTCCCCCGCGCAATAGAGATGGAAGAAGTATTATTAGGTGAAAATAAATAAAACAATTAAAGTGAGTAACCAATGTTTTCAACTGTAAGATACTTTATTAAGACGAGCATTATATTTCTATTGGCAGGATTAGTGACGGGTCTTTATATGCTCTTCGCTAAAAATTATTTAAACGAATGGACTCATCCGGAACTTGTCTCTGCGCATACTCATATTATTCTTTCAGGTTCTGTAATGATGATGATTATGGGTGTAGCTCTCTGGTTTTTTCCACGCCCCGAGAAAGATGATTCCCTCTATAAACCAGAATTTATCCTTGCAAGTTATTACCTCATGACCATATCAACCGCTGTACGATTTGTTTCGCAGGTTTTATCTTCCATAATCTTGCCAGATAAAATATTAAAATTCTTCTTATTCATTTCTGCTCTTGGTCAGATTGCGGGTTTGATAATTTTCTTTATTTCAATGTGGGGAAGGATTAGATCAGTTGGTAGTCATCTCCGAGAGGCGAAGGGAGAAAGGTTTTAACAGTTTATCTAATAGAAAAATTTTTATTACAAAAACAATTTCTAATTATTCGTAGGATTTAAAATGAAAAAATATTGGATAGTATTTACGGCTGTAATTGTGATATCATTTTCTGTTCTTGGATGGGTGGGTACAAGAATTTATCAGGAAGCACCGCCGATTCCGTATAAAATAGTTACATCCGAAGGTCAAACGGTCTTTACAAAAATCGATATTGAAGATGGTCAAAACATCTGGCAGGCTCTCGGAGGAATGGAAGTCGGCTCTGTTTGGGGTCATGGCAGCTATGTGGCACCGGATTGGACGGCAGATTGGCTTCATAGAGAATCCATCTTTGTATTAAATTATTGGGCAAAAGCACAATCGGGTAAAGAGTATTCCAATCTGGGAAATGAAGATCAAGCAGCTCTAAAATCACGGTTACAAAAATTATTTAGGAAAAATACTTTTGATGAGGCAACCGGAACTATCACAATTGATCCGGTAAGAGCTAAAGCCATTGAAGATAATATTAAATATTTCAGCGATGTTTTTTCAAACGGAAGAAATGAATATGCTATTCGAAAAAATTCACTCACCGATCCCGAAAAACTCCGCAAACTAAGCGCGTTTTTCTTTTGGACTTCATGGGCTGCCTCTACAAACCGTCCGAACGATGAAATCACGTATACAAGTAATTGGCCTCATGAAGAGTTAGTGGATAATCGTCCAACCGGCGATGCTGTTGTTTGGACCGGTGTTAGTATTATTGTGCTTCTTGCAGGTATTGGCGGAATGATCTGGTATTACGGATCTCAAGAGAAAGAAAAACCATATGGCGATGTTCCAAAAGACGATCCTTTACTTGGATCAGTTTTAACTCCTTCTCAAAAAGCTGTAATAAAATATTTTTGGGTTGTATCGGGATTATTATTGCTTCAAATAGTGATGGGAATAATAACGGCTCATTACGGAGTAGAGGGCAATGGTTTTTACGGAATTCCATTATCAAAATATCTTCCGTACACAATAACAAGAACGTGGCATAATCAATTGGGAATTTTTTGGATAGCTACCGCATGGCTTGCATCCGGTCTTTACATCGGTCCTGCCGTTAGCGGAATTGAACCAAAGTATCAAAGACTTGGCGTAAATGTTTTATTCGGTGCACTTCTTGTTGTTGTTCTTGGTTCCATGGCAGGCGAATGGTTAAGCGTTATGAATAAAATGTCTGACAACAATTGGTTCTTATTTGGTCATAGCGGATATGAATATATTGATCTTGGAAGATTTTTCCAGGCGGCACTTTTCATTGGTTTACTTCTCTGGTTGGTTTTAATGGTAAGGGCAATAAAACCAGCATTGAAAAAGAAAGATGATCAGAAACAGATTCTCACATTATTTTTAATTTCCTCGGTAGCAATTGCACTTTTCTACGGCGCCGCTTTGATGTACGGTAAACATACAAATCTAGCAATTGCGGAATATTGGCGGTGGTGGGTTGTACATCTCTGGGTTGAAGGATTTTTTGAAGTATTTGCCACAGTTGTAATTGCTTTTTTGTTCGCCCGCTTAAAATTAATCAGCATAAAAACTACGGCTCGTGCTACAGTTCTTGCTTCGACTATATTTTTATCCGGCGGTATAATCGGCACACTGCATCATTTATATTTCAGCGGCACACCAATGATTGCTTTGACTTTAGGAGCTGTATTTAGTGCGCTAGAAGTTGTACCTCTTATTTTTGTAGGTTATGAAGCGTGGGATAACATCCGTATTTCAAAATCAAAAGAGTGGGTATTAAAATACAAATGGCCGATCTATTATTTTGTTGCCGTTGCATTCTGGAATATGCTTGGCGCCGGATTATTCGGATTTATGATTAATCCTCCAATTGCTCTTTACTACATGCAAGGATTGAACACAACACCTGTACACGGACATGCAGCTTTATTCGGTGTGTACGGAATGCTTGGAATTGGTTTAATGCTTTTCACTCTGCGAGCAATCAGACCGGACATCGAATGGAGCGAAAGACCTTTAAAGTTTTCTTTTTGGTCTATCAACTTTGGTTTATTTGCAATGGTAACTTTCAGTTTGCTTCCGGTTGGTTTAATGCAAACGTGGGCTTCTGTTCAATATGGTTATTGGTATGCGAGAAGTTCTGAATTTTTGCAGACCCCATTAATGGATACACTGCGCTGGATGAGAGCTTTTGGCGATACAATTTTTGCAATAGGCGTTATAGTTTTGGTTTACTTTATAGCACGATTATCGATCAAGTTTTTTAGTACAAAGAAATAATAATTCTATTCGCATTATGATAAAAAGGCTCGTCCCATCAGTCGAGCCTTTTTCTTAATAGACTTGGCGCCTGCCTGCTGGTAGAGTGTGTTGCACAAGGAAGCATGTCATTTCGAAGGAGTTCCGTTTTGTGGAACGACTGAGAAATCTTACGATAATATTACATAAAGATTTCTCACCACAAAAAACGTGGTTCGAAATGACAATGAAAAGAGTTCTGCAACTCGCTCGGTAGGCAAGCTCTTGGTGTTTTTCTTAGCGTGCTTGGCGTGGAAAAAAGAAACAAATTTAACGCCGAGTAGGTCGAAGGGAGTTTCACCCTTCAACCCCTCAGAGAACCGTACGTGACAGTCTCCCGTCATACGGCTCGTGTTATTCAATGAGACCTCTGAAAAATTAAGAATAGAACACAGATGACACAGATTAAACG
>JAJYXU010000045.1 GCA_021801605.1 Bacteroidota bacterium | reverse complement strand
TTGCCGATTCCTGTCTGCGCATCGCATCGGATATTTCCGAATCAAGCGCTTCAAAGGATTGAACGGTAAGTGAAATAATTTCCAAACCGAACTTATCCGCTTTTACATCTACTTTTTCATGCAGATTGTTCGAGATGTTCTCCGAGGAAAGATATTCAATTCCATATTTCTCCGTGTACTCTTTTACCAGGTCGTGAATTACAATTTCCAATTCCTTTGCCGATTTAACCAGGGCATTGGTATTCCACCCTCCGACACGGATCAATGTTGAAATATTCTTGAGTGATGCCGCAACTGTTGCAGAGAGTTTGATTTTGATATCCAGATTTCCTTTTGCGGCAGCTTCAACATTCAACTGTGTTGAATGCGTTGTATTTGATAAGGCAAGACTAAAATGCCGGGGGTATAAACGACTCTTCCGAAATACTATTCTCCCTTTCGATTCAAATAGAATTATCTGATCGGGTTTTCGCAGCCGGTATTCATAAATAAAAACAATTACCGCCGCAAACAATAAAATGCCTATGATAATCCACATAGTTCTTTCTCCTTGAGTGATTAACTTGTACAAACATCTTTTTCTCTTTCAATTTTGAAAAGCCGGTAGTTGATGCTGTCGCACAGAGCCTGCCAGCTTGCTTCAATTATATTTTCTGAAACTCCGACCGTTGACCATGTTTCGATTCCATCGCCCGATTGAATAAGAACACGAACCTTTGCGGCAGTTCCGCTTTTTTCATTCAACACGCGAACTTTGTAATCAAGCAGTTTGATTGCGGATATCTCAGGATAAAATCTCAATAGGGCTTTTCGTAATGCGTTATCAAGGGCATTCACAGGTCCAGCTCCGTTAGCGGCAGTATGTTCAATTTCGCCATCAACTTCTATCTTTAATACAGCTTCCACACTTGAGTGTTTCTGATTATCAAACGTTACGTGAACTTTAGAATCGAGTAATTTGAAGTATGGAGAGAACTCATTTGTTTCAGAACGAAGCATCAATTCAAATGATGCTTCTGCACCGTCGAATTGATATCCTTCATACTCAAGCGATTTAATATGCTTTACTATTTTTTTACTCAGCTCATTGTTTTCGGAAAGTTCAACGCCGAATTCTTTAGCTTTGTACTTAATGTTGCTTTGACCGGCAAGATCCGAAACCAGAACCCGCTGTTTATTGCCTACGGTATAGGGATCAATATGCTCATACATTTTGCTGTCCTTCATAACAGCACTTACATGAATTCCTCCTTTATGAGCGAAAGCAGAATTACCTACAAAAGCAGCGCGCGTGTTCGGAACAAGATTCATTACTTCGCTCACATAATTGGAAAGCAATGTAAGCTCATCCAAATTTATTTTTTGTTTCGTTTTCAAATTCATCTTAAGAAGAAGATTAGGAATAATGCTGATCAGATTAGCATTACCGCATCTTTCTCCCACTCCATTGATTGTACCCTGGACATGAGAAGCACCCGCTTCAATAGCTATTAAAGAGTTTGCAACAGCAAGTTCACCATCGTTGTGTGTATGGATTCCGATCTGTCTGTTTACTGTGCGTCCCGCTTCCTGAACCACGTCAAATATTTCATTCGGAAGCGAACCCCCATTCGTATCGCAAAGAGTAATTACATCTGCTCCCCCTTCCTGTGCCGCTTTCAGCATTCTCAAAGCAAATTGTTTTTCATTTTTAAATCCGTCAAAAAAATGTTCCGCATCGAATACGACTTTTCTTCCATGATCTTTCAGATACCGGACTGATTTAAAAATCAACTCTTCATTTTCTGTTTCGGATAACCCAAGTCCCTTCTCTGCATGAAATTTCCAGGTCTTACCAAATATTGAAACAATTGGCGTCTCGGCTTTCAGAAGCGCATTCAAGTTAGCGTCGGTTGAAATTTTATCAGGGAATCTTGCTGTTGAACCGAAGGCGCATATCTGAGCTTTCTTCAAATTAAGTTTTGAAACTTTTTGGAAGAATTCTTCATCACGAGGATTGCTGCCGGGCCATCCGCCTTCGATAATATCAATTCCAAACTCATCAAGTTTTTGTGCAATGCTCAGTTTATCATTGATTGAAAGATTCACTCCTTCGCCTTGAGTTCCGTCCCGAAGAGTTGTATCAAATAGTTCTATGTAATCTGTTTTCATTTTGTTTCTCTAATGAATATGAAATTCGAGACCTCTGAAAAATAGAATTCTACATAACCGAAACATTTTTAATAGCACGCAGATGACACTGATTTGACTGATTTTCGCAGATTAAATCTGTGTTAATCCGTTCAATCTGCGTCATCTGTGTTCTATTTTTTAATTTTTCAGAGGTCTCAAATTATAAATATATGCGTTCCATTTTTTATATCATTCCCGATGTTCGGGCAAATTCAAACAAACCACCGGCTTTAACAATCTCAAAAACATCTCCCAACGGATTGAGCTGATAATCTTTTCCATCAGTATGATTTATAATTTTGTTTTCCTCAACATCCACTTCAACAAAGTCCCCTGTTTTTATCTTATCGCTCAACTTGAATTGACTTTCATACGGAATCAAAAATCCGCCGTCAACAGAGTTGCGGTAAAATATCCGCGCATATGATTGTGCGATAACCACTTTAACTCCGGCAACTTTAAGAGAAAGTGGCGCATGTTCACGCGAAGAGCCGCATCCGAAATTTGTTCCGCCAATAACAATGGTGTATTCAGATTGATGATTCTCACCAACGATAAACGGTTTGCCTCCATACGGCAATCCAGCTTTTTCTATCGGCACACTCGAAAGCGCATAATGACCATACTTTTTTAATTCTTCCGGATCGCTTGTACTGTACACCAAATGTTCCGCGGGAATAATTTGATCAGTATCAATGTTGTCACCAAGAACGTATGCTTTGCCTGTTATTTTGTTTTCCATATACCTCCCTAATTTTTTATGGCTAAAGCCAAAATATTTTTTTTGTTTTAGTACCCCGACCTAAAGGTCGGGGTTTATGTTTATAAAAATTCTCTTGGATCTGTTATTACTCCTCTTATTGCAGAAGCGGTAACAGTCAGCGGTGAAGCAAGATATACTTGAGATGACTTGCTTCCCATTCTTCCGGGAAAATTTCTGTTTGTTGTTGAGATGACCACATCGCCTTCAACGCTTCTTCCGATTGTATCGGATGGACCGCCTAAACAAGCCGCACAAGATGATTCCGCAATTATACATCCGGCTTTTTCAAATATTTCTTTCAGAGAAATTCCTTTGAGAGTTTCTTCTTCGAGTTGTTTTGCAACAGCAGTACTTGCCGGAACAACAAAGGTTGTTACCTTTACTTCATTACCGAATAGAAGTTCTGCTGCAAAACGGAAATCGGTAATCTTTCCCCCAGTACATGAACCGATATAACATTTTGTAAGTTTGGTGCCTTCAACATTGCGTACGGTATCACGGTTATCCGGACTGTGCGGTTTTGCAACAAGCGGCTCGAGTTTAGCAACATCATAATTAAACTTGGAATGATAAACTGCATCATTATCACTTTCAAATATGTCATATTCCGTAACGCCTATTTCCGAAAGATATTTTTTTGTTGTATCATCAAAGGCGATAATTCCATTCATTCCGCCCGCTTCAATTGCCATATTTGTCAAAGTCATCCTTTCATACATCGAGAGAGAATCAATCACTTCTCCGTCAAATTCCATCGCGCGGTAAGTTGCGCCGTCTGTTCCTATATCGCCGAGTATCTGCAAAATTAAATCCTTTGAGGCAATGTATGGCGGCATTTTACCTTTAAAAGTAAACTTCATCGTTTCGGGAATTTTTTCCCAGATTTTTCCGGTACCAAGAATAAACGCCGCGTCAGTGTTACCGACACCCGTTGCAAACATACCGAACGCACCCGAGGTACATGTATGAGAATCCGTACCAAACAAAACTGTTCCCGGAACATTGAAACCTTCTTCGGCAAGAGCGATATGACAAACACCTTTGTAGCGTTCGGTTCCAACATCGTAATAATTTGGAAGATCATAATCGTTTGCAAACTGGCGCAGAATATCAACATTTCTGTTTGCGTGAGAATTTTTTGTAAAGATGTAATGATCAGGAAAGATCACTAATTTTTCTTTATCCCAAATTTTTGCTTTCTCACCGAATTCTTTTTTCCAGATTGCGATTGTCGGAGGTCCGCAAACGTCGTGTGTCATTAACACATCAACATCGAGCCAAACGTTTTCGCCGGCGGAAACTCTTGCCTGTTTTGCAGATTTTGCCAATATTTTTTCTGTGATTGTCATTCCCATAAATATTCCTTACACCTTTCTGATAATCAATTCATCATCATGATATTCTAAATTTGTTTTTGTGAAAAGCAGGAACTGATTAATTGCTTGAAGATATGCCTTAGCGCTTGCCTCTATAATATCAGTTGATGTTCCTCTGCCGGTAAAAGAATTTTCACCGCTTCTAATTCTAACAATTGCTTCTCCGAGCGCCTGTCTTCCCGAAGTAACAGAACGAACATTGTAAGATTCAACAGTAGGTTTGATTTCGAGAGCTCTTTCTATTGCATTGAAACTTGCATCAACCGGTCCGTCTCCGGTACATGACTCTTGAATAACTTTTTCGTTTGATTTGATCTTAATGGTCGCTGTTGGAATAGTATCCGTTCCTGCAGTGACATGCAGGTATTGAAGTTCGTACAACTCTTCTTCTTTATAAATCTCATCACCCATTAATACTCTCAAGTCGTCATCGAACACTTCTTTCTTTTTATCCGCCAGTTCAAGAAATGCTTCGTATACTTTTTGCAAATCTTCTTCGGAAGGATGATAACCAAGTTCACCTAAGCGTGATTTCAAACCATGCCTGCCGGAATGTCTGCCAAGAACAATTTTTGTTTTGTTAACTCCAACAGATTCGGGAGTCATGATCTCGTAGGTCTGTTTATTCTTCAGCATGCCGTCTTGATGAATACCGGATTCATGCGCGAATGCATTCTCGCCCACGACAGCTTTATTCGGCTGAACAACAATTCCGGTAAATCCAGAGACCATTCTGCTTGTGTTATAAATTTCCGTTATGTCGGTATCTGTATAATAATTGCAAATGTCGTTTCTAACTTTGAGAGCCATAACAATCTCTTCAAGTGAAGCATTTCCCGCTCTTTCACCGATTCCGTTAATAGTGCATTCAACCTGCCGTGCGCCATTTTGAATTGCAACGATTGAATTAGCAACCGCAAGCCCGAGATCGTTATGGCAATGAACACTTATGACTGCTTTATCTATCTTCTTAACTCTTCTTTTTAATTCCGCAATCTTCGCACCGAACTCGGATGGGAAAGTATAACCGGTTGTATCCGGAATATTAACAGTTATTACCCCTGCTTCAATTGCAGTTTCAATTATATCGCACAGATAACCGATATCAGTTCTTCCGGCATCTTCAGCAGAAAATTCCACATCGGTACAAAACGTTTTTGCGTAGGCGACTGCATCGTAAGACATTTTTAGAATAGTTTTTCTTTTTTCTTCGAGTGAGACGCCGTATTTGCTGTCGCCGAATTTCCCGAGTATATGAATATCGGAGGTGCTCGAAAAAGTATGTATCCTTGGCTTCTTAGCATTGCGTAATGCATCGTAAGCAGATTTGATATCAACTTCTTTTGCTCGCGCCAATGCAGCAATTATCACTTCCGATTCATCCGCAATTCTTTTAACGGCTTCAAATTGTGCCGGTGATGAAACCGGGAAACCAGCTTCGATTACGTCGACTTTTAATTTTGCAAGCTGCCGGGCTATCTCTAATTTTTCATAAACATTAAGTGATGCGCCGGGTGACTGCTCGCCGTCTCTTAATGTTGTGTCGAATATTATTATTCGTTCATTCATATTCATCCCTGCTGTTTTCAATAAGTTAGATTTTCAACCTTCTCTTTATCCCCAATGCTGTCAACTTAACACGCAATAGAACGCAGATGACACGGATTAATCGGATTTACACGGATAAAATCCGCGATAATCAGTGTCATCTGTGTAATCCGTGTTCTATTTCTTTTATCATCTATCATCTTTTTTCTTTCTCTCTCTAAATTGACAGCATTGCTCTTTACCCCTCTCCTTTATAAGGAGAGGGAATTAAAGGAGTGGTCAACTATTTATAAAGTAAACACTCCAAGAGCCTGATTATGATAAATTTCATTTATGTTTTCGATTACTGCATTCGTCATCTCTTCCGTTGATACTGACCTGCATCCTTCGGAAAAAATATCCGGAGTGCGTAATCCTTGTGCAAGTGTCCGTTCAATTGCTTCTTCAATTACTTCCGCTGCTTTTTGCATCCCGAAAGAATAATTGAACATCATTGCTGCCGATGAAATTGCGGCAAGCGGGTTTGCTTTACCCTGCCCCGCAATATCGGGTGCGCTTCCATGAACCGGTTCATACAAAGAATATTTACTTCCGATACTTGCCGAAGGCAGCATTCCTAAACTTCCGGTAATCATACCGGCTATATCGCTTAGAATATCACCGAACAAATTTGAAGTAAGAAGAACATCAAACTGTTTTGGATTACGCACAATTTGCATCGCCGCGTTATCAACATACATGTCTTTCAACTCCACATCGGCAAATTCTTTATGAACTTCATGAACTATATTTCTCCAGAACTGAGAGACTTCAAGAACATTAGCTTTATCTACCGATGTAACTTTTTTTCCTCTTTCGCGCGCCATCTTAAATGCCATTCTGGCAATGCGTTCAACTTCTTCATAAGAATATTCCATCGTATTCCATCCGCGGTTCTTATCAAATCCGCGGGGAGTTCCGAAATAAATTCCGCCTGTTAATTCACGCAGAACAATAAAATCGGTTCCTTGCAAAACTTCTTTCTTCAGTGTAGATGAATCTATCAACGCCTCATAAATTTTAGCCGGACGAATGTTTGTGAATAGTCCAAGTGCTTTTCTAAGTTTAAGAAGAGCCGCTTCCGGTTTAAGATGATGAGGAAGATTTTCCCATTTAGGACCTCCGGCCGCACCGAGGAATACGGCATCAGAATCATAACATGACTGAAGTGTTTCATCTGTTAAAGGTGAACCATTTTTTTCGTATGAAGCTCCGCCGATAAGTTGGCTGTTAAACTCCAAAGTAATATTGAAATTATCCGCAACCTGATTCATCACCTTTACGGCAGCTTCAGTAACTTCCACTCCAATACCATCACCGGGAAGGAGAGTAATCTTGCACTTCATATACCAACCTCTTCCTTTTTATTCTTCTTGAAAAGCCAGCTCATCATTCCCCTTAATTTCGCACCGACTTCTTCAATTATATGTTCCCTGTTTTCTTTTCTAAGTTGAGTCATCTTAGGCATGCCCGCGTTGTATTCATCAAGCCATTCCTTCGCAAACTGTCCGCTCTGAACTTCGGACAGAATTTTTTTCATCTCTTTTTTTGTTTCGGCTGTAATCAATCTGCTGCCTCTTGTCATTCCGCCATATTCGGCGGTATCACTAACCGAATAGTTCATTCGTGAAAGACCTCCTTCATAATAGAGATCGACAATCAATTTCATTTCGTGCATACATTCAAAGTATGCCAATTCAGCTGGATAACCTGCTTCGACAAGAGTCTCGAATCCTGCTTTGATAAGTTCTGCAGAACCGCCGCATAATACTGCTTGTTCGCCAAATAAATCAGTTTCTGTTTCATCTTTAAAATTTGTTTCGATCACTCCGGCTCTTGCGCCGCCTATTCCTTTTGCCCAGGCAAGTGCAAGATCTTTTGTTTCTCCCGATGGATCCTGATGAATTGCAATTAGACAAGGAACGCCCGATCCTTCTAAAAATGTTCGGCGAACTAAATGTCCCGGTCCTTTTGGTGCAATCATCATAACATTAACATCTGCAGGAGGAACAATTTGTTTGTAATGAATATTGAATCCGTGCCCGAATGCAATTGTATCTCCCAGTTTCAAATTTGGCGCTATCTCTTTATCATAAACTTCTTTCTGATTCTGATCCGGCAGAAGAATCATAATTACATTTGCCCATTTAACTGCCTCGGCAACGGTTTTAACTTCAACACCGGCATTCTTAGCTTTTTCCCATGTTGCAGATGTGCTTCGAAGACCGACACAAACGTTCATGCCGCTCTCTTTCAAGTTCAAGCTATGAGCGTGACCTTGACTTCCAAATCCGAGCACGGCAATATTTTTTGATTTAAGATGATCAAGATTCGCGTCTTGTTCGTAATAGACTTTCATTTTATTCCCTCTATTAAGTTGTAATGTTTTCTTTCTTTTGAATTTTTAACTGCTCGCCTCTTTTTAATGCTACTATTCCGGAACGCGCCATCTCTTTAATTCCGAACGGTGCAAGAACATTTACTGCGGCGTCAATTTTATCTGGAGGTCCCGTTACTTCAATCATCATAGATTTATTCGTGATATCAACAATACTTCCCCGGAAGATGTCGCAAATATTTTTTATCTGTTCCATCGAACCTTTGTGAAGTCCGATGCTGATCAAAGCGAGTTCGCGTTCAACGTGGTATGTATCTGCAAGATCAACCACCTTGATTGTATCAATCAACCTGTTCAATTGTTTTACTACCTGATCAATTATCTGATCATCACCTTCGGTAACAATCGTCATACGCGAGATTTCCGCAATTTCGGTTTCACCAATCGAAATGCTTCTAATGTTGAATCCTTTACCGCTGAACATAGTGGCAACACGATCGAATGCACCAAAATGATTTTCTACCAAGACAGAAATTGTGTGCTTCATATTAAATCATCCTCTTAGGGTTTAGTCGTTTAACCATCATATCGGAAATTGATCCGCCGGAGGGAACCATCGGAAAAACCATATCTGCTTTTACGACTTTGAATTCCAACAGTATGGCGCGATCATTCACCGAAAATGCCTTATCTAAAAGTGAGTCCACTTCTTTCGGATTATCGGTTGAGTACGATTCAATTCCAAACGCTTCACCAACTTTTACAAAGTCGGGATTACTTGCACTTAAATCTGTAAAGCTGAATTTCTCAGCATGAAATAATTCCTGCCATTGACGAACCATTCCAAGAAAACTGTTATTTATGATTATGAATTTAACCGGAACTTTATATGCAGCTGCAGTAATTAATTCTTGAATGTTCATCTGAAATCCGCCGTCACCGCTAATTGAAATGATAGGTCTATCTTTGACGGCGAATGAAGCTCCAATTGCCGCCGGTATCGAAAATCCCATTGTACCTAATCCACCGCTAGTTAGATTTGAACGCGGATTATTGTACTTATAATATTGTGCAGTCCACATCTGATGCTGACCGACATCGGTTACAACAACAGCTTCACCTTTTGTTTTTTGAAATATCTTTTCTATGACAAATTCAGTTCTTAACCTGCCGTCATTATCTTCGTAAACAAGAGGGCATTCTTCGCGCCATTCATTTATTTGCTCTAGCCATTCTCCGGTTTCAGGCGGGTTTGGCATCTCGGATGCGATTTCAGCGATTATATGTTTTACATCCCCTACAACCGGAAGATCTACTACAACATTTTTATCGATGCAAGTAGGATCTATATCAACGTGGATTTTGTACGCATTCTTAGCAAATGTTTCAACTTTTCCGGTAACTCTATCATCGAATCTTGCACCCAAAGAAACAAGCACATCACAATTGTCAACTGCTCTGTTTGCCCAATAGGTTCCATGCATTCCAAGCATGCCAAGGGATAGATCATCTGTTCCGGGAAATGCACCAAGTCCTTGTAGAGTCATTGCAACCGGCAATTTATTTTCACGAGCAAAGAGAGCGAGTTCTTGAGAACCGCCAGACATAATTACGCCCCCTCCAACATAAAGTAACGGTCTCTTCGCGGCAGCAATAACTTCCGCAACTTTTTTTATCTGGTTGGTGTGACCTTTATAAGTCGGTTTGTAACCGCGTATCTCTACATCTTCCGGATAAACGAATTCACATTTGGATGCAATTACATCTTTAGGTAAATCTACAAGAACAGGTCCGGGTCTTCCTGTTGAAGCGATATAAAAAGCTTTTCTAATTGTAAGGGCAAGCTCTTTTACATCACGGACAAGAAAACTATGTTTTGTAATAGGGCGAGTGATTCCGACAATATCGGCTTCCTGAAAAGCATCATTACCAATTAAGTGAGACGGAACCTGACCCGTGAAGATAACGACAGGAACAGAATCCATATAAGCATCAGCGATACCTGTAACTGTATTTGTTGCGCCGGGTCCGGATGTGACTAATACAACTCCGGTTTTCCCCGATGCTTTTGCATAACCCTCAGCGGCGTGAACCGCGCCTTGCTCATGACGGACAAGAATATGTTGAAGAAAATTGACATCGTGGAGATGTTCGTAAAGTTTGAGGACAGCTCCTCCCGGATAGCCGAATATGTGTTCAACTTTTTCCCGCTTTAAACATTCAAAGAATATTTCCGCCCCGTTTAATGTGTTGTCTGATTTTTTCATAACGTATTCTTTCTATTAGAAATTATTTTTTAATATCGCGCCAGTATTAGCGGAAGAAACCATTCTGGCATAACGCGCCAGATAACCTGTTTTTATTTTCGGTACGAATTCCGGAAGTGCATTCAACCTTTGTTGAATAACTTCATCCGTCAACTCGACATCCAAAGTCCTGTTCGGAATATCAATCTTGATTACATCCCCGTTACGCAGAGCTGAAATCGGGCCGCGCTCTGCCGCTTCCGGAGAAATATGACCGATGCAAGCGCCTCTTGTTCCGCCGGAAAATCTTCCGTCCGTTATCAATGCAACTTTATCTCCCAACCCCAAACCCATAATTACACTTGTTGGAGAAAGCATTTCAGGCATTCCCGGTCCTCCCTTTGGTCCTTCATATCTTATAACAACAACGTCACCGGCTTTAACTTCGCCTGTTAATATTTTTTCAACTGCTTCTTCTTGCGATTCAAAAATTTTTGCGGGCCCGGAAAAGACTTGCATATTCGGGCTAACTGCACCGGTTTTTATTACAGATCCATCCGGTGCCAAATTTCCGAATAACACCGCAAGTCCTCCCGTTTTTGAATACGGTTCTTCAACAGTTTTGATTACAGTGTTATCTAGAATTTTTGCATCTGCAATATTTTCACCAAGAGTTTTTCCTGTTACGGTTGGTCTTGATAAATCAAGGAGATTCACTTTCGAGATTTCATTTAGTATTGCGGAAATTCCTCCGGCTTTATCAACATCTTCCATGTGAACATTTTTGGTAGCAGGACTTACTTTGCAGATATACGGGACTCTTTCAGAAAGTTCATTAAGCATTTTCAATTCAAAGTCAATCTTTGCCTCATTGGCAATGGCAAGTGCGTGTAAAACAGTATTCGTGCTGCCACCCATTGCCATATCAAGAGCAAATGCATTCATGAAAGATTCACGGGAAAGTATTTTACTGGGTTTCAAATCTTTCTCTACGAGAATTAGAATTTGTTTTGCCGCTCTTATTGCCAGATCTTTTCTAAGCGTGTCTATAGCAAGTATAGATCCGTTTCCGGGCAGAGCGAGTCCGAGTGCTTCCATCAAACAGTTCATAGAATTCGCAGTAAACATTCCCGAACATGAACCGCATGTTGGGCAGCTGAAGTCTTCATACTCTTTTAACTTCTTTGCATCAATCTTTCCGGCTTGAAATTTTCCAACTCCTTCAAACACAGAAATCAAATCAACTTTTTCTCCATCCGGTGTGCGACCTGATTTCATTGGTCCCCCGGAGACAAAAATGGTAGGAATATCAACACGAACAGCAGCCATCAACATACCGGGAACAATTTTATCGCAGTTCGGAATACAGACCATTCCATCCAAACGATGGGCTTCTACAACAGTCTCAACACAGTCAGCAATTAACTCACGACTCGGTAAAGAGTAGCGCATTCCAAGATGCCCCATTGCAATCCCGTCATCAACACCAATTGTGTTGAATTCAAAAGGTACACCGCCTGCTTCTCGAATTGCATCTTTAACAACTTTTCCGAATTCCTGAAGATGGACGTGCCCGGGGATTAGGTCTATGTATGAATTGCAAACACCGATGAATGGTTTATCGAAATCGGCATCACTCTTGATGATGCCAGTTGCTTTAAGAAGACTTCTATGAGGGGCTTTCTCGAAACCTTTTTTAATTAAATCAGAACGCATAAAATTCCTAAAGAAAAACTTTCAAAAATTCTTTTCGGGTTTCGGTTAACCCTTTATCCGATCTTTTTGTTTATTTAATGTTTTGATATGATTTGGGTTAACCTATTATGTCTTAGCCTATGACGGTAAGTAGAATACCGAGTAGGCTAAGGATAATAATCCCAAGTAGAATAATTGAAGGCAGGTTATTAATAGAAATTGACACAACACCGCTCTTGCCAATATTGGTGCTTTCTAAAACAGAGATGTTATTTTGTGTTGTGTTTTTCATGTTTGTCGAATTCTCAAACAAAGATAGGATTTGAATTTTGGTATGTCAAGGGAAAAATCCAGATTATTAAAACAAATTTGATCTTTCTCGTATTAAATAAAGCTGGTTTAATAATTATTCAATTTTATGAATAATTATTGATTTTTTCCAAATCGATGATTTGATCGATCAGAAAGTCGGGATTATATTTCAATATTTATAAATTATTTCTTTCATATATCATCCATTATCAAATTTTATATTAACTACTAGAGACCTCTGAAAAATAGAATTGTACAGGACTGCAACATTTTTAATAGCACACAGATGACGCGGATTTGGCAGATTTTCGCGGATTAAATCTGCGTTAATCCGTTTAATCTGTGTCATCTGCGTTCTATTCTTAATTTTTCAGAGGTCTCTACTATTTAAGAAATTTTTTATAGCGAAATTTAACTGATCGAATTCAATTAGGAATGCATCGTGCCCGTGTATAGAATCTATTTCGAAATAATTTGAGTCTGGAATGAGCGAAGCAATCTCCTTTTGTTCGGCAGCAGGATAAAGAATATCGGAGTTGATCCCAATACATAACGTTTTTGCTTTAATACTTCCTAAAGTTTCAACAAGAGAATTTCTTCCCATTGCAACATCATGTAAATCCATAGCACGGGTGATAAGCAGATAAGTATTCGCATCAAAACGGTCTGCTAACTTATCACCTTGATATCGCAAGTAACTTTCCACTTGAAAACCGGAATATGAACTTTTGTTATGCTGGTTTTCACCCGGTTTAATTTCCCTTCCAAATTTTTTATTAAAACTTGCTGCACTTCTATAAGAGATCATAGCAATCATTCGAGCTGTAGATAAACCCGCCCGCGGCTGATCAATATAGTTCCCGTTTTCCCAAGCCGGATCATCAATAATTGCTTTGCGTGCAGTTTCATTTAATCCAATGCACCATGCAGAGTGCCGGGCAACAGTTGCAATCGGAATAATTTTTTCTACAAATTCCGGATACATTAACGACCACTCCAATACCTGCATTCCTCCAAGCGATCCGCCGGCAACAGCTTTAAGTTTATTTACACCGAGCGATATCAAAAGTTTGTATTGAAGATTAACCATATCCCGAACATTTATCTGAGGAAAATTTGCACCATATTTATTTCCGGTATCCGGATTTATTGAAGTAGGTCCTGTTGTGCCATAGCATCCGCCGAGAATATTTGAACATACGACAAAATATTTTGACGGATCAAATGCTTTCCCCGCTGCAATCAATTCATCCCACCAGCCCTTTTGTTTTGATGAAAAAATTCCGTTTGATTTTCCATTACTGCGGTAATTATAATCAGACACATGCGCATTACCGGTTAAAGCATGACAAACTAAAATTGCATTGGTTCCATCATTATTCAGTATACCGTAAGTTTCAAATGCGGCTGTCACGCCCGATAATATTCTTCCGGATTCAAGTAGAAACGGTTCCAGAAATTTAATATTGTTAACTTTTTGAGTTTCTGTATAACTATTCTCTTTCATTTCTTTACTCATTGATTTAATATTCATTATGCAACATTTACAACTTTACTTTCTTTCTTCGAATAGATGTATTCTTCAAAAAATTTCTTATGTAGAACGATAACAGTCTTATTGACTTCCGATTCATCAATGATGAAAGAGAAATTCAACGAACATGGATCGTACGGGAACATCAGGCTTTTTATTCCGTTGTTTTCCAAAACATCGTGAATCCTGCTAATAACAAGTGAATTAAAATTCGAATTGATACCGATAGCAGAAATGAGTGCAAGATTATTTCTAGATGTTGCCTCGCTTATAAAACCTTTTTCAATTTCCAAAACAAATTCGCGTTTGATCTCTTCAAGAAATACATGTTCATACTCGCTTTGCACAATAAATGAGATTGACTGTTTATACGCCGATTTACTAATCGTAAAAACCGGAATTTCAAGCCGTGCAAGCATTCCAAACAATCTAAAAAGAATTATTTGGCAGTACTTTGATTCCGGCTCAAAGATGCTGATTGATGATAGTCCTTTTAGATATGTTATTGTTTTAATGTTTGCATCGTTTTGATTATTAATTCTGCCGATAAAAGTTCCTCTTGCTTCCAGTCTAAAAGTATTAAGAATACTTACCGGCACATTTTGTTTTTCAACAGGGGCTATTGTTTTGGGATGAATGACTTTTCCACCAAGAACAGCCAGGCTTGTTGCTTCATTATAACTAAGCTGGTGCAGAGTTATTGCAGATGAAACAACTTTCGGATCAGCACTAAGAACACCGTCAACATCCGTCCAGATTTCTACAATGCTCGCTTTAAGAGCGGCTCCGATAATTGTTGCGGTATAATCTGATCCGCTTCTGCCAAGAGTTGTAATATGTCCGTTTTCATCTGAGCCGGTAAATCCGTTTACTATCGGAATGTGATCCTGATTCAATCGATTGAACCATTCTTGCAATAAATGATTTGTTGCCGCAAAATTTACTTCTGCATCGCCGTAGTTAGAATTTGTTCGAATTAGTTTTTTTGCATCATAAAATTCACTCTCTTTACCTTGAGATTTCAACAAACAAACCATTAAACAGTTGGAAAGATATTCTCCGTAAGTAACTATAGAATCACTGATTCTATTTGAACACTCCTGAAGAAGAAAAACTCCTTTAAGTTTATTTTCCAACTCTATAAATAAATTGTTTATTCGATTCAGAAATTGCTGCCGGTTACCTGATGTTACGACTTTAGATAAAAATTCATAATGAATTGATTTAATCTTTTCCAGAATGTCGATATACTTTTGATTTCCTTTACCGGCAAACTTTATCGCCTCGAGAAGTTTATCCGTAATTCCTCCAAAAGCAGACAAAACAACAATCGTAAATTCTTTTTCTGACCGATCTGAAATGATCTTAGCAACTTTCAGAAATAAATCTGAAGCACCTATTGATGTTCCGCCAAATTTAATTACTTTCATTTTTTATCCTCCTTAAACTAGAACTTTTATATCAACAGTTTGTAAAGCCTGCTTAAAATCATCAATGATATCTTCTATATTTTCAATTCCAACAGAAACACGAACCATTTCAGGTTTAACTCCGGAATCTTTCTGTTCTTTTTCACTTAACTGCTGATGGGTCGTTGATGCAGGATGGATCACTAAAGTTTTTGCATCACCTACGTTTGCAAGCAGACTGGCGAGTTTAACATTGTTGATAAATTTCTTCCCGGCTTCAATTCCGCCTTTCACTCCGAACGAAACGATTCCGCCAAAACAATTTTCTCTAAAATATTTTTTTGCATTTTCATGAAACGGATGATCTTCGAGTCCAGGATATAATACCCAATCAACCTGTGGCTGTTTTTTTAACCAGTTAGCAAGTCTCTGTGCATTTTCACAATGTCTTTCAACGCGAAGTGAAAGTGTTTCCAATCCTTGTAGTAGAAGGAAAGAATTGAATGGACTGATACACGGACCAAGATCGCGCAGTTGTTCAACTCTTGCCCTTATTATGAACGCAATATTTCCGAACGAACTATCTGCACCAAATGTTTCCCAAAAATTCAATCCGTGGTAACTTGGGCTTGGAGTTGTAAAAGAAGGAAATTTTCCGTTTGCCCAATTGAATTTTCCCGAATCGACTATCAATCCGCCGATTGATGTACCGTGCCCACCAATCCACTTTGTTGCCGAGTGTACAATTATATCCGCACCGAAATCAAACGGACGGCAAATGTAGCCGCCTGCCCCAAACGTGTTATCAACAATAAGCGGAATACCATTTGCGTGCGCTACTTTTACGATCGCTTCTATATCCGGAACATTCAATCGCGGATTTGCGATTGTTTCGATGTAAATAGCTTTTGTTTTTTCATCAATTGCATCGGCATAACCTGCAGAATCATCACTCTCCACAAATTTTACATTTATACCGAGACGCGGAAAAGTGATTTTGAATTGATTATACGTTCCGCCGTAGAGATAACTTGTTGATACAATATTATCCCCTGCTTCGGCAATTGTGCTGATTGCAATGAATTGAGCAGCTTGTCCAGATGAGGTCGCAAGTGCTGCTATTCCACCTTCGAGAGCAGCGATCCGTTCTTCAAAGACTGATGTTGTCGGATTCATTATGCGCGTATAAATGTTTCCGAACTCTTTTAATTCAAAAAGTTTTGCCGCGTGATTTGCGTTATTAAAATTATAAGAAGAAGTTTGATAGATTGGAACAGCGCGGGCATTTGTTACCGAATCTACTGATTGTCCCGCGTGTAATTGCAATGTTTCAAAGCGATAGTTTTTTTTATTTCTGCTCATTTTATTCTCCTTTAATGTTTGTTAATAGTAAATAAAAAACCCTTTGTTTTGTGAAGGGCTTGTACTTTTTGAATATTGATGTAGTTATAAAATCCCTTCGCACATAAGGTCGGACATATACATCATCGACATTATTATACAGAAGAAATACTGTAGGTTCATCAGTAGGTTATTTAAAAGAAAAATATTTTTATTTATTGTTGTCATTTCGTTCATCTAAGTTTATAAGACAAAAAAAGCCCTTCGAAGTCTTTCCGAAGGGCTTTGATCAATAGTCTATTTTAATAAAGTCTATCCCTTCGATATAAATAACATCATACACATCATCATGCTGTGTAAGTTTTTTAAGAAGATGTTATTTTTTACGAAGAATTTCATTTTTTTGTTTGTTTAAATAATCCAAAATAAGTTTAATCAAAAAACTTTCTCATGTCAAGTTAGATTTATAGAATTCATAAAAATTGGCTTCAATTGGATTCTCAATCCCGGGTTGTAGAAGCCGAAGCGAAAGGACAAAGCTGGCTGCAGAGGAATTGGAGACCGATTACGATGCTTGCATTTTTGATTCTTGTCGTTTGTGATTCTTTTGGTTGGCTTGCATTCCGTCTAAGCAATGAAGCTTGGACTTTGTTACAAATTGGCTTGGGCAGATATGTGGTTGGTCGAACCGGAGAGAAAATTGTTGAGAAGATTCGGAAGTAATCTAATAGCTCTCTCGATTTCGTTTCACTCTTCAGGACATGTCTTGATATTAGGAAAAACTAACATATGTAAAGTTTTCCTTACAAAGATAATGAGAATTAAGGAACGATTGGTAACTGTTCCCTACTTTTAGTTTTTTAATCCATGAAGAAGATTCTTGAGAATATTAAAATTGTGTTGGCTCACCTCATCTCTTTGGGAAATTAAACTGGTCCCGATCATCATATCAGAAATAAATTTTGAATTACTTTCCTCTTTGATTTCTTCTTCCAGCATATTAATGAGATATTCAAGTGTTGCCGGTCTAGAGATTTTAGAAATATCACGCCCCAAAAGCGTTGCGCCGGTTAACTCAAAATCAAATTGATCGGTGATTAAATCTGCATGTTCTGATTGTAAACGATCCATATTACCGGCTTCGATGTAATTCTTAATAATGTATAAAATATCGAGCGCGTCTCTGGAACGAGAAGGATATCCGTCTTTCCAAGAAATTAATTTCATCAGAACTAGTCCCCTTGTAGAAGCAATTTTAATATCGAGAAGCGGATTGGCTTGAATAAGTACTGATTTCGAATCAAGATAGCATTCCTCGAAACCCACAACACTCATTTCCCTTTCTTCTTTATCCGGCCATTTAATTGTGGTTGAATTGACTGAAATTTCCCCGAAAGGAATTATATCTATACTTGGAACAGATTTGTAAGTGAATCTATGAATAACCCTCGAAGGTAAAAAATTATTTTCTTTCAGCGCATTTGTGAGTTTTTCAAAATCACCCCAATTCCTTACACGCATACTAAAATCTATATCGTTTGTTCCCCGTTGGATTTTGACACCATGTACAAGGTTGAAAAATATATCTCTTGCAGTAGCTCCAATTACAAAGAAATCCATTTTAAGAGTATCAGTAATCTTTGACACCAATGTTAAAACTTCCAAAGTAAACGGATCAATTTTAGTTGAGATATCCAGCAAGTTCTCTCTCATAAATTATGTTGGCTGTTTCGATGTTTCTTGGATCGCCCGTAGTTATTAAATCCGTATAAACAAGGATTGCGGGCACAATATTTTTTATTTCATTATCATCTGCAAAATTCCAAAACTTTTTTACAATCTCTACATTTCCATTTGGATTTTTCTTCAGGCGGGTTCTTAAAACGAACTCCCCTATTTTATCTCCAATATAAATCGTATGGATTAAAGGGCGTAAGTAATTTGTTATTTGAGCCGCGGCTGTTTCACCACCGAGCAATGCGCCAAAATATTTGAAATCAGTAGTTCTGATAAATTCTTGATTTTCAGTTTGATATTTACCGGCAAAGTATTTTGGTTTTATTTTTTCAGGATAACCGAGAATCCATTCTTTCAATAACTCTTTTTTGTTTATAAGTTTTTTGTCGATTAGAAATCCGTGGTTTTCTAATACTTTCATAGTAGTATGTACGGTTCCAAGCGCAACGTTTGCCATTTCTGCTATTTCACGATATGGATTCCTCTCTAATTTTGGATTACATAATAAAGCAAAAATAATCTGCAAACCGGCAGGTTGAAAGATGCTGGCATCTTTAACAGCAATATTATTAACTGTTAGTTTCGTCTCAACATTTCGGGTCATCTTTTGTCCTTTTATATTTATGTACAGCGGTGGAACATTAATGTAAGCATTACCAGCAGTGTCAATAAAATTTATATCGAGGTTCTTAAGAAATTCAGTTGGATCGTTGTTTGCAATCTGCGTAATTAGAAGAGGAATATTATCTAAACCCTTAAGACGATTCTTTATTATTCCCAATTTAGTTTTATTTACAATCGGAGCCACTTCGACTGTAAATTTTAGGTCGTATTCTTTTTCTCTTAAAACAAGATCTGCCCTTTCATCGGTTATATAAGTAGTTAGCCGAAGACCAGTTTCTTCTTCAAAACGGGTAATCGCTT
>JAJYXU010000169.1 GCA_021801605.1 Bacteroidota bacterium | reverse complement strand
AGATTGAAAATCTACGCTACAATAAAAAACATGAAAAAGAAAAAATCAGATTTCCAATCTGTTCACTTAGCGCAGATTGAAAATCTACGCTACAATAAAAAACATGAAAAAGAAAAAATCAGATTTCCAATCTGTTCACTCAGCACAGATTGAAAATCTACGCTACAATAAAAAACATGAAAAAGAAAAAATCAGATTTCCAATCTGTTCACTTAGCGCAGATTGAAAATCTACGCTACAATAAAAAACATGAAAAAGAAAAAATCAGATTTCTTCGATCGTGTTTATGATGTAGTTGCAAAAATTCCAAAAGGAAAAGTGACGACCTACGGTGCAATTGCCGAAGTCTGCGGCACTAAAGCCGCTGCTCGGACTGTCGGCTGGGCATTAAATGGCGCCAAGGAAAGCGGGTTGCCGTGTCACCGTGTGGTAAACCGTTTTGGAGCATTAACAGGCAAAATACATTTTGGAGATGCTTTTTTGATGGAAGAACTCCTTCGTAGTGAAGGAGTTGAGTTTGATGATGAAAATTGTGTTAAGATGAAAAAATATTTGTGGATTCCTCCCAAGAGAAATCAAAAAAGAAAAAAGAAGAAATCTTAATAACGGTTAACAGTTAAAGAAGAAACTCCTCCTTTTATATCAATAACAATTCTCTTTCCACTGGCGGGAAAATTTTCTGTTATGTAATGACCACTACCTCTGCTGTTAAATCCATGAATATTTTTTGAACTTAATGCCATCTCAGATTGAATTTCACATCCAACTGTACTTGGTACATCAATTGTAATATTTGCGGCGCCCATTTCGATATTGACATTGGTTTCATCATTTCTGTCGCCAAGCTTAAGATGTGTTGTAGAAGCGCCGGTATGAATATCTATATTTCTTATCTTGAACTTAGTTAAGTCGAGGTTGGATTTTGAAGCACCAACATCTAAAGTAATATTCCAGACCGGTTTTTCGTTAAGTGCTATACTAAGATGATTCTTGAGTGCGTTTCTGAAGAAATTAAATTTCTTTGTGTGAAGACTAAATTGCACATTAGCAGAAGTATCATCTTTCCACGATTCAAATTCATAATCAGCAAAATTTCCTTTCGATTTTCCTTCTGCTAGTTTCTCTGTTGCTTCACCTATAAAAAAAATACCGGCACCGGAATTGATTTGTAGATCAGCAGTTTTGATTGAGGAATCAAAATCCTCGCTATAAAATCGAGTATAAGGTGAATCATTATCTGAAATATCAAAACTGTAAAATCCGTTATCAATAATTCCAAATAGAAGAAGAGCAAGAAAAACTCCGAATAAAGCACTGATTACGGGGCGTACGATGTTTTCCTTAAAAATAACGAGAGCACCCCAAAAGACAAAAATCAACGGCCACAAATCCCAGACAAATCCAAACGAACTTTGAAACACGTCATACTTCGTCAGCAAAAAAAGCGCGCCGAGAGTCAAAAGAAAAAAACCCCAAAATAATTTTCCTGTTTTCATTTTATCTCTCCATTACTTTTTCAATGAATTCCAAATTAATAGACCGCCAAGCAATACAAATGCTATTGGTAGAATGTCCCTAAAATCGAAAGATGGAATAAAACGATCTGCAAAAAAGATTAATCCAAGAGCAATTAAAATTGTTCCCGCAATAACTCTTCCCGATCCGCTCTTTTTAGCTTCTGCTGGAATTCCATCAAAATTTACCGAAGGTGCATCAGCAGGCTGCCCTTCTGTTTTTTGTTCATCATTTTTCACTCCGTACGCAATTTCAAACGGTTCTTCTGGAATGACGATCCAAAGAATTATATAAAACACTAATCCAATTCCATGCATCAATGTAAACACAACAAAAAGAATTCGAACTATGATTGGATCAATGTTGAAATATTGAGCCAGTCCGCCGGCAACTCCGCCGAATACTTTCACTCTGCGTGAACGATAAAGTTTATCTCTCATAACGTCGCCTCTTTATTTGTTTCTGTCAATTAAGACGCTCTGTTTAATAAAAGGTTTGAAAAATTTTGGAACAATTAGCTGCCAAGATTTGAAAATACTCTCCTTCTTACTAACTTTGACTAAAAGATAAAGTGATTTTTGATTAATGAAAATAGCTGTCTGTCAATTCAACCCGATTATCGGAGATTTGAAAGGTAATTCAAGTAAAATTCTTTCCGGGTACATGCGTGCTGTTAATGACGGAGCCGAGCTGGTTGTCTTCTCGGAATTGTTTCTTTGCGGGTATCCGCCGCTTGATCTTGTAGAAAAAAAAGAATTTCGTGATGCTGTGAAAAATGCCGCAGCTGATATTGCCAAACAGACTAATAGTGTCGGTTTGATCTTTGGAACGATTACTGAAGATTATGAAGATAAAATTGGAACCGGTGTTTATAACTCTGCATTACTCTGTTACGACGGGAAGATTCAGTTTATTCAAAACAAAACGCTCATTCCTAATTACGATGTATTTGACGAAGTCCGCTATTTTGAATCCTCAAAAGATGTTTTCGTTCATGAGTACAAAGGAGAAAAACTTGGTATCTCCATTTGCGAAGATATTTGGAACGATGCCGATTACTGGAAACATAGACGCTATACTATTGATCCGGTTCAAAAACTTGTTGATGACGGTGCAACTCTTTTGATCAACATTTCTGCAAGTCCATACGCTTACGGTAAACGGAAAGAAAAATTTGAAATGCTTTCCGTATTAACCGGCAATGATAAATGCCCTTTGGTGTACGTCTGCTCTGTAGGTGCTCAGACGGAATTGATTTTTGACGGCGGCAGTATGTGTCTCAATTCTTCGGGTAAGCTTGACATGCTTGGTAAAACTTTTGAAGAAGATTATTTTATTTATGATTCCAAGAAAAATTACAATGAGATAAAGAAAGTTGAAGCGAATTTTGAAGAAGAAGTTCTAAATGCTTTGGTGCTCGGTTTAAAAGATTATGCCGGTAAAACGGGATTCAAAAAAGCGCTGGTTGGTTTAAGCGGCGGCATTGATTCTGCGATTGTAGCATTTATTGCTGTAAAAGCTTTGGGTGCAGAAAATGTTCACGTGGTAATGATGCCTTCAAAATATTCCAGTCATGGAAGTGTCAAGGATTCCGGGAAACTAATTGAAGAATTAGGCATCTCATCGGAGAATATTTCTATTCAGCCGGTAGTTGATAAAGCTCTCGAAATGCTGAATGATTCATTTAAAGGATTGGATGAAAATATTACAGAAGAAAATTTACAATCTCGTGTGCGCGGATTATACTTAATGGCTCTTTCCAACAAACACGGATATTTGCTTTGCACTACCGGAAACAAATCCGAAATTGCAACCGGTTATGCAACGCTTTACGGAGACATGTGCGGCGCTCTTGCAGTTATTGGTGATGTTTATAAAACACAAGTCTATCAGATTGCCGAATTCATAAATCGTGATGAAGAAATAATTCCCCTTGAAATAATAAAGAAAGCGCCTTCTGCGGAATTACGCCCGAACCAGACAGATCAAGATTCATTGCCAGAATACGGATTACTCGATAAAATTTTGCAAATGTATCTTGAAGAGCAAAAAGAATTTGAGGAAATATCTGCATCTATCGGGAACAAGAAGATTGTTCAAAAAGTATTACGCCTGGTAGATTTAAACGAATTTAAGAGAAAGCAAGCCGCACCTGTTCTACGCGTTTCAACTAAAGCATTCGGCTACGGAAGACGTTTTCCGATTGTACAGGGCTGGAGAAAATAATTGTAATCCATATTCGTTCCTGCTAATTACTAATTACAAAATCAAAAGAGTAGAAAATGAATTTCAAAAAAATATTTATACTGAGTTTACTTTTCATTCCACAAATTGTATTTGCGCAATTGGGTCAAAATGATTTAGTGAAAATCAAACTCGCAAAGAATAATTTGAAGGTTAATGCCGGTTCACAATTCAAAGTTATTTTAGAAGCAAACATAAAAGAATCCTGGCATATCAATTCCAACAAACCTAATGATGATTTTTTAATTCCTTCTAAAGTTACAGCTAAGAACAATATAGCTACTCTTATGAATGTGGCTTACCCGCACCCGAAAGAACTAAAACTTGAGTTCTCTGAAAAACCGGTTTCAGTTTTTGACGATGATATAAAATTAGAACTCACTTTTTCTGTTGATAAAAATACATCCAGCGGTAAGTATTCTTTTCCGGTTAAATTTAATTTCCAGGCTTGTAACGACCAAACATGTATGCCCCCGGCTGATGTTACAGAAAATCTTAATGTTGAAGTTGTCGGAAGTGTACAGGGAGCGGCAAGTGAGAAACAAGAGGTGAGAGGTGAAACATCAAATGTGAATAGTGAAAAGAAAGATGATAGCTCAATCGGCTCAACACTTGAAAAGAGCGGTCTATTTTTAAGTTTGATTTTTGTTTTCATTGGCGGTCTCGCATTAAACTTAACACCATGTGTTTATCCTCTCATTCCAATTACAATTGGATATTTCGGCGGACAGAGTGAGGGAAGAACAAGCAGACTTTTTCTTCTAGGAATTCTTTATGTGCTGGGAATGTCTCTCACTTATTCAGTAATTGGTGTTGTAACATCACTCAGCGGTGCAATCTTTGGCACGTTGATGCAGAATATGTTTGTAATAATCGGAATCGCTTTTTTATTTGTTCTCTTGGCATTAAGTCAATTCGGCGTTTACGAATTTAAATTACCGGATTCATGGGTTATGAAAGCCGGCGGTGCTAAGGGCGGTGCCTTCGGAGCTTTCTTTATGGGTTTGACTATGGGAATTGTTGCAGCGCCTTGCATAGGTCCATTCGTTCTTGGTTTGGTCACATATGTTGCTGCTAAGGGAGATCCGCTTTACGGATTCTTAATGTTTTTTATGATGGCATTAGGACTTGGGTTTCCATATTTACTGCTTGCACTTTTTTCAGGTAAAATTAAAAAACTTCCCCGTGCAGGCGATTGGATGGAAGGAGTAAAACACATTTTCGGATTTCTTTTTCTTGGAATGGCAATCTATTTTATCGGACCAATTATTCCTAAGGAATTGAATAAATATCTTCTTCCTGCTTTTGGAATTATAGCTTCTCTTTATTTGTTATTGATAGACAAGATGGCGAACAATGTAAAGATATTCCGCATCTTCAAAATTGTTTTTTCAACAATTGTAATAGCTGTTTCAATCTACGCTTTGATTCCGACAAAAAAAATAGAACCGGAGTGGCAAAAATTCAGTGAAGTAAAATATGAACAGTCTTTGGTGAACAACGAAAGAATGGTTGTAGATTTTTATGCAGATTGGTGCATTCCGTGCAAAGAGCTTGATGCATTGACATTTTCTGACCCGCGAGTTTTAAGTAGTTTAACAAAATTTACAACATATAAGGTAGATATGACTCAAACCGCTTCTGACGAAACTGAAAAGTTGCGCAACAAATTTAAAATTATTGGTATGCCGACTGTATTGATTATAGATGCAAGAGGAGAGGAAGTTGAGAGACTTACCGGATTTGTAAATGCGAACGAATTTTTAAAGTTACTTCAAAAAGCAAATTGAATATAGATTGCTAATCCTAATTTGCTTTCATATTTTTGGTGCGCTAAAAAAAACTAATTATAAATAATATTGAGTAACACTAATGGCACAAGAAACAGAAAAAGAAACGCTTGATCTTAAAGAGGTTACAATTCGTTTTGCCGGTGATTCTGGTGATGGTATGCAGCTTACGGGATCTCAATTTAGCGATACAACAGCATTGATGGGTAATGACCTTGGAACTCTTCCGGATTATCCTGCTGAAATCCGCGCCCCTGCCGGAACGCTTTACGGAGTCAGCGGTTTTCAAGTACACTTTAGTTCCAGCGATATTCACACTCCCGGAGATACACCCGATGTTCTAGTTGCTATGAATCCCGCAGCTTTGAAGAAAAATTTAGCGGATCTAAAACGTGATGGAATTATCATTGTTAATACGGATTCATTTGACGCGAAGAATCTAAAGTTAGCCGGTTATGATAAAAATCCTTTAGATGATGATACTGCCTTGGCAGGTTATAAAGTTTACCCGGTTCCAATTACAACTCTTACTTCTACAGCGTTGAAAGACAGCGGTTTGAGCATTAGAGATATCAATAGATGTAAAAACTTTTTCGCGCTCGGTTTGATGTATTGGTTATACAATAGACCTCTGGAACCAACATTGAAATGGCTGAACTCTAAATTCAAAAATAAACCTGAAATTCTTAACGCAAATGAAACAGCTTTGAAAACAGGTTATTTCTTTGGCGATACAACAGAAATTTTTGAGAACCGTTATACTGTTGAACCGGCAAAGTTGAAAAAAGGTACTTACAGGAATATTTCCGGTAATGAAGCTACTGCACTTGGACTTGTAACAGCATCAATAAAAAGCGGTTTACCTTTGTTCTTAGGTTCTTATCCGATTACACCTGCTACAGATATTCTTCAATTCCTGGCGGGTTATAAAAATTTTGGAGTGAAAACTTTTCAAGCTGAAGATGAAATTGCCGGTATTACTTCTGCAATCGGCGCAGCATTTTCCGGTTCACTCGCTGTTACAACTACAAGCGGTCCCGGTGTTGCTCTTAAAACCGAAGCAATAGGATTAGGAGTGATGACAGAATTACCTCTGGTAGTTGTGAACGTTCAAAGGGGCGGTCCGAGTACAGGTTTACCAACTAAAACCGAGCAAGCAGATTTACTTCAAGCGGTCTATGGTAGAAACGGTGAAGCGCCGATTCCTGTTCTGGCTGCGGCAACACCAAGCGATTGTTTTTACATGGCGATGGAAGCATCCAGAATTGCAGTCAAGTATATGACTCCGGTTATGTTATTAACCGATGGTTATATTGGAAACGGAACAGAACCATGGCGTATTCCACACGAAAATGAAATTCCTGAAATTCCTGTTAAGTTTGCTACTGAAATTGAAGGATTTGCACCCTACTCAAGAGACGAAAATCTTGCAAGACCATGGGCAAGACCCGGCACACCTGGCTTAGCACATAGAATTGGCGGTCTTGAAAAAGCCAATATAACAGGTAATGTAAATTATGATCCTTCTAACCATGACTTTATGGTGAAATTGAGAGAACAAAAAATACAAAATATAAAAAATGATATTCCGGATTTAGCAGTACAAGGTGATGCTGAAGGCGAGCTTTTAGTTTTAGGATGGGGCGGAACTTACGGCGCTATTAAAGAAGCTGTTGATAAAGTTACAAGCAGAGGACTAAAAGTTTCTCAAGCTCATTTGAAATATATTCATCCTATGCCAAAAAATACTAAGGATGTTCTTAGTAAGTTCAAAAAGGTTTTGATTCCTGAAATCAATCTTGGACAACTTGCAAAAATTGTTAGAAGTGAATTTCTTATTGATGTCTTACAGTACAACCTTGTTAGAGGTCTACCATTCAGGTCAAGCGACATCGAAAACCAGATAGTTGAAATCCTTGGAGGAAAAAATGGCAAATAATATAGATGCGGTACCCGTAAAATTAACTGCTAAAGATTTTTCATCGGGACAGGATGTTAGATGGTGCCCCGGATGCGGAGATTATTCAATCCTTGCACAAGTGCAGAGATCATTTCCTGAAATTAATATTCCAATAGAAAAAATTGTTTGGATCTCCGGCATCGGATGTTCAAGCCGTTTCACATATTATATGAACACTTATGGATTTCATACTATCCACGGAAGAGCGGCTGCGATTGCCACAGGTGTTAAAATCGCTCGCCCGGATCTTTCTGTTTGGGTAGCAACCGGTGATGGCGATTTAATGAGTATCGGCGGAAATCATTTCATTCATACATGCAGAAAAAATGTTGATATAAAGATTCTTCTTTTCAATAATGAGATTTATGGATTAACGAAAGGTCAATACTCTCCAACATCAGCAAAAGGATTGGTAACTAAAACATCACCATACGGCAGTGTTGATTATCCTTTCAATCCGCTCAGTTTAGCCCTGGGTGCAGGCGCTTCATTTGTTGCCCGCACAGCTGATTCGGAAGCAAAACATATGCAAGAAATAATCAAGCGCGCCGCTGAACATAAAGGAACTGCATTTGTAGAGATTCTTCAGAACTGCGTAATTTTTAATGATGGCGTATTTGATCCGATCACTTCAAAAGAAAATAAAGCAGATAAAATGCTTATACTTAAACATGGGCAGCCGATGCTTTTTGGAAAAGATAATAAGAAGGGAATTAAACTCGATGGGTTTAAACCTGTTGTTATTGATCTTAATGATCCAAAGAATTCAATTAATGATGTCTGGGTTCATGATGAAAAAGATATTAGCCACGCACGCGCATTCATTTTAGCTCATCTTGCCGATGATCCGGAATTACCATCTCCGTTCGGTGTTATTAGACAGGAATTTAAGCCGACTTACGATGAAGGAGTTGAAAGACAGATAGCTCACATTACTGAGAAAAAGGGAAAAGGAAGTCTTGAAAAACTTCTCTTCAACAGTAATACTTGGGAAGTGAATTAGTAATCAGACTTTAGAAGTGAGGGGGTGTCCCAAAAGTAAGAATAGGTATGTTGTAGAGCGAAATTTATTTCGCTTTAAGAATATTTTAACGAACTGAAGTTTGTTCTACAATCAAAACTGTACTTTTTGGACACCCCCTTCTTTTTTCATAAATAGATTGAAACAGAAACTATGAATAATTTTTCTTCGCTTAAAAAAATAATTGATGAGCATAATTCATTTTTACTTTCAACACATGTTAATCCGGATGCAGATGCACTTGGTTCTGAACTCGGCTTTTATCTCATTCTTAAGAAGCTTGGCAAAAAGGTCCGCATAGTAAACCACAGCGCTACTCCGTATAACTTAGAATTTCTTGATGAAGAAAATGTAATTGAAAAATTTGATGAGACAGTTCACGCAAATGTTTTTGATGAATCGGAAGTCTTTGTTCTGCTCGATCTAAATCAAGGCAATCGTATTGTCAGTATGGAAAAAGGTTTTCGCGCCTTCAAGGGTTTGAAAGTTTGCATTGACCATCATCAAGACACTGAAAATGTATTTGATTTTATCTTTGGCGGTATAGAATATTCCGCTACTTCAGAAATCATTTATGATTTTATTGAAGAGACAAAAATAGTTGAACTCGATACTGCTATTGCTCTTCAACTCTATGCGGGGATAATGACTGACACCGGTTCATTCCGGTTTGATAGAACTTCACCTCGTATTCACCGTATTATAACAGAATTGCTTGAGAAGGGTGTAAGTCCAACTGAAGTTTATGATAAAATTTATGATCAGTTCAAATTTGGACGTGTAAAACTTCTTGGTGAGGCACTGAGTTCAATTCAACTCGATTCAACCCAAAAGATTGCATATATGATTGTAACCCGTGATCAGCTTGATCAAAGCGGTGCAACCGAAGTTGATATTGACGGATTTGTAAACTATTGTTTAACTATTCAAGGCGTTCAAATTGGAATTCTGTTTTACGAATTAAAAGACGGGATAAAAGTCAGCTTCCGTTCAAAAGGGGAAATTCCGGTTAGTAAATTAGCCAAAGAATTCAACGGCGGCGGACATACAAACGCATCGGGCATTCGCCTTTTCAACACAACAATAGAAGATGTAAAAGAAAAAATAATTTCTGCAGCTCAACGCTATCTATAATTTTTTAAAGAGGGAATCATGTATTTCAACTTGAAGATTAACGCAGCAAAAGATGAACTGAATCTCAAACCGGATTCTGCTTTGGTAAAATTCTTTATTGATACGGATAAACTTGAAAAAAATGTTGATGAATTCTTTCTCTCTCTTAATTACCCGTTGGGAAAAGTTCAGAAGAAAAATTTCATGGATAAAAAATCCGACGAGTTTGCTTATTACAGCCAGACCAATGAGCCGTCCGTTATTTTTGTTAAGAAGATAAAACTCGACAAACATTTTTCTTCAGACTTTTTTAGAAACTACTTTGCCGGATTGGTTCCTTCGTTAAAAAAGAAAAATCTAAAGGCGGTTCACGTTGTAGTTCCATTGTTCTCCGAATTCAAAAATTACTTTGAGAATGAAGGGCAATTCTTGCAGACAATGCTTGAAGGTATTCACCTTGGCAACTACACATTCGATCATTATAAATCCGATAAGGAAACAACGGCTGAACTTTCTTTCTTCATCCATTATACCGATCAAAGGGTTTTGAAAAATAGAATTGAAGTTTCCGATAAGCTTATGAGTGCGGTTTTCTTTTCGCGCGACTTAGTGAACGAACCCGCTGTTACACTCACACCTACTGAACTTGCTGCACGAGCTAAAAAAGAACTTGCCAAAATTGGTGTAAAAGTAACTGTTTTTAATAAAGCTGAATTGAAAAAGAAAAAGATGAATGCAATTTTAGCCGTAGGCGGCGCAAGTGATAACCCCCCATGTTTAATCACAATGCATTACAAACCAAATGTTAAAACGAAAAAGAAAATTGCTCTTGTCGGCAAAGGTGTTTGTTATGATTCCGGCGGACTTTCGTTAAAACCAACTTCAAGCATGCTGGAGATGAAAGCCGATATGGCGGGCGGTGCTGCTGTAATTGGAATTATCAAAGCTGCTGCAATGTTGAAATTGCCAATTGAAATAATTGGTGTTGTTCCTGCTGTGGAAAATATGGTCAACGGTTCGTCTTACAAACCGGGTGATGTAGTTATTGCGGCTTCCGGTAAATCAATTGAAGTGAAAGACACAGATGCAGAAGGAAGAATTGTTTTAGCAGATGCATTGCATTATGCGTCTCAGCAGAAACCCGATGAGATAATTGACTTTGCAACATTGACCGGCGCCTGTGTTGTTGCCCTAGGTGAAATTGCCGCCGGTTTATTCACTCAGAACGACCAGATTGCCGATGATCTGCTGAACTCGGGTAAGCAAACATTCGAACGCTTGTGGCGTATGCCTTTCTGGAGAGATTACAACGATATGATTAAAAGTGAAATTGCGGATGTAAGCAATCTTGGTCCGCGTTGGGGTGGCGCAATAACTGCCGGAAAATTCCTAGAACATTTTGTTGATGAAAAAATCCCGTGGGCACATATTGATCTTGCCGGACCTGCGATCAAACATAAATTGAATAACTACACGGAAAAATATGATACCGGTTTTGGTGTGAGATTGATGATTGATTATCTTCTGTCGATCTGAATTGTGAAAATCTTCTGAAAAAAGTTTGGAGCGTGCATGAGTAAATCAAATTCTCTTTCATTAGAAATGATTGAAAATAGAATATTGATCATCCGTGGGCAGAAAGTAATGTTAAGCACTCACCTTTCAGAACTTTATGGTGTCGAGGTTCGAGCTCTTATTCAAGCTGTTAAAAGAAATATTAATCGCTTCCCCTCTGATTTTATGTTTCAGCTAACGGATCTAGAGAACGTGGATTTGAAATCACAAATTGTGATTTCAAGTTGGGGCGGAGCTAGAAGAGCAAATCCATATGCTTTTACAGAACAGGGAGTAGCGATGCTATCTTCTGTTCTTAAAAGTAAAAGAGCTGTGCAAGTGAACATTCAGATTATGAGAGCTTTTGTAAAACTGAGAGAAATTATTTCAACACACAAAGAACTTGCGCAAAAACTAAAAGAGCTTGAATTAAAAGTTGAATCGCACGATGAAAACATTACAGCAATCTTTGAAGCGATAAATCAATTATTAGCGCCGGAAGAAAAACCGAAAAGAAAAATTGGTTTTGATGTAAAAGAGAGAAAATATCCATACAAAGTACGCCGCAGATAGATATAAAATGAGTTTACCAAATACACTAAAAATTTGATACCGGCTTCAGTGTGCGCTTGATGGTGGATTATCTGACTAAAAAATAATTTTTACCGTTATGTAATTTATTTACTGAATTTTGCTATCGGGAATTATTTCATCAGAATTAATTTTTTTATCTGAGAATAATTTCCTGCGGTAAGTTTATAGAAATAGATTCTGCTTGCTAAGCTATTCCCATCGAATCGGATGCTGTACTTTCCGGCTTCTTTCTCTTCATTAACCAGTGACGCTATTGCCCGCCCTAGCTGGTCATAAATTTTAAGCTCTACAAAATTCCTAGATGGAATTTCAAAACTTATAACCGTACTCGGGTTAAATGGGTTTGGATAATTCTGGCTCAAGACAAAATATTTTTCGCTTAAGTTGATTCTATCTTCAACCCTTGTCGGAGAATTAATCATCTTCTTCAAGTATAATCCTGTTTCAGAAGGGTGCATCACCATCATATTTTCATATCCATATTGCTGACCGGCTTTTTGTCTCTCTTTTGAAGTCATTGTATCATGAAGTGCGGGGTTGTAAGTTAAATAACCGAAGAGAACGGTAGGCCAGAAAAATGAAGTTATCTTTACATTGGCTAAGTTAGAAAAATTCACGATTGCTTTAATAAATAATGTATCGATTGGTTGATAGTAATCAAAAAAATTACGTTGAAAAACTTCCCCGCTTGTTGCAACCGCATCTGTTGAACTGTGAATCTCATCGTCCGTTTCTTTACTGCACCAAGCTTCGCCAATTATCAGATACTTATTATACTTAACTGCCAATGAATCGATCTTAAACGCTTTATCAGCGAAGTAATCTAAATTTGGCGGATAGATATGCATATCAATAAAACTACAATTAGTTTGAGAAGCGATTTTATCGAAGTATTGAATACTATCCCATGTTCCGGCTCCGGCTCCCAGTTTAACATTTTTGGGATTGAGATGATTGATAAAATAATTTATGTAACTTAAAAATGAATTCACATCGTAATTAATAAGTTTATTCAGATTTACATATTGAGTTTGCGGTTCCATTTCTACAGTCAAATAATCCGGTGCAAGTTCATCAATTATTGTCTGTTGCATCTGAGTTTTTTCTTCAAGGTAGCGCTGGGAATTTAATATGTTTCCAGCAAGCCCTTTATTATACCAGTTGTTCACATCCTTTGCTAGCTTTGGTTCTCCGAAAACCGAGTCGATAAAAGTAGCTTGACAACCGACCGCAGTAATTATTCCACGCGAATGAATCTTCTGAAATACTTTTTTATAAAAATCCAGATACTTGTCTGAGTTGGGAAATCCGTTAACAAGAATGGGATATTGAATAGCCATTCCTATTCCTTTCATCCCAAGCATCTGGAACGCATCGAGCGCTTTGTCTATCGCGTTTAGCAAAGCGTTCTGTTTTGCCGGATCGAATAGATCATATCCGCGGTTACTGTTTGCTAAAAATAGATCGTCGGCAAATACAGTATTGCTCTTCTTACCATCCCACCGTTTCATGATTTCATTATTTACATACATGAGTTTTGTTTCCACTCCGGTTTTAGCATCCGGCGAGATAAGCGGAAAATTTTGGGCAAATGAGACCGTAGAAAATAATAATAATGAAAAGATATTTTTATACATGGTTCTTGTTTTCTCGTAAAATTAATTTTTAGACAATTATAAATGATAATCGGTTTAACGTATGAAAAATTTAGAGCATTTAAAAAATTTAAGGAATTCCACCTGTATGATTGGTTTTGCGGGAGATGTTTTATTATTGAGAGCGCCTTTAAAAGGGGAGAATTATGATCTTCTTGCAAGGATTTTTAATTGAATCCCATCCACAACTGGTAGATGCCAAAACAAATTAATGCAAAGGAAAGTATTTTCATATGACCTCCGTAAAACGACCGAGAAAAGGTTTTTATAAATGCTAAATGATATAAAAAACTAGAATGAGAATTATTGTTGCTAAAGAAATTCCGATTGGAAACCACACAGGTGCTATCCATGGACGTGGAATAAGAAATAGAACATCAGTAGTTGTTAGATTAGGCGGCCATTTAATTAAAACGTATAGAGAAGCATAATAGAACAAGTCCCAAATAGCAAAAGTCCAGAGAAAGATAACAAGTTTATCAAGCCATGTTTCTCCAACAAGAAGTGCTAAAGTTCCAAGCATAACGATAGTAGCCGCTTCTCTTGTTCTCTCGATATTAATGTAGCGTTTATTAAACTCACCAAGAATTTCCGTAGTGGATGCCGGTTCTAATATACCAAGTGCTCTTCGAAGATAAACTACAACCACACCTTCAACGTGTGCCATCGCAATTCCAAAAAAAAATAGCAGTAAAAATTTTTCAATCATAAGCTATCAATACTTCCTTTCATGTAATTCTTAAGAACAAACTGGTATAATTATCAATCCCTCCGCCGACAGATATGACGACAGTTGTTATTTATCTACAAAAAATAATTTTCTTATGAAGGAAGATAAAAGAGAATCTATTTTCTTTGTTCATATTTCAAAACAAAGTACCCCGATTAAAGATTTGATTTGGTACTACTTCAACTTAGCGTAAAAGGAAATTTATGTCAATTGTTTTCTTGCCCACCGACCACCCCCTTTAATTGAGGTTGTCTCATAAGTAATTATTCAAATAAAAAATCTGCGAAAATCTGTTTAATCTGTGTTTATCAGCGGTCTATTATTTAAAAAATTTTACTTATGAGACAACCTCATACAAGCCTGTCCGCCGTTATTTTGGCGGGGGGAGGTCAAAAAGAGAGGGGCGGGGTGTTAATGTATCACTCCATCCTTCATCTCAAAAACTTTATCGCCAAGGTTAACAAGCTGTGGATTATGAGTTACAACTAAAAATGTAATACCCAATTTTTCTTTCAACTCAACAAATAGTTTGTGGAGCAGTTCGCTGTTGGCGGAATCTAAATTACCGGTCGGTTCATCTGCAAAAATAATATCCGGATTGTTCGCCAGTGCGCGAGCAACTGCAACGCGCTGCTGCTCTCCGCCGGAAAGTTCGGATGGTTTATGATTTGCTCTATCACTCAGCCCGACTAATTCAAGCAATTCTTCTGCACGTTGCAATGCTTTCTGTTTCGGCTCGCCGTTGATCATCAAAGGGATAGCAATATTTTCAGCTGCAACAAACTCAGGAAGAAGATGATGGAACTGAAATACAAATCCGATCTTCTGATTTCTTAATGAAGAAAGTTTTTCATCGCTTAAATTAGAAATGTCTGTACCGTTCAATTTCACTTCACCGGAATCGGCATTGTCCAATCCGCTTAGAATATGAAGCAGTGTGCTTTTGCCTGCACCGGAGGCGCCGACAATTATTGAAATTTTTCCGCGCACAACTTGAAGTGAAACTCCTTTAAGTATGTTTAACTTCTGTTCTTTTGTTTTGTAGAAAGATTTGAAAATATCTTTAGCTTCTAAAATTATTTCGCTCATTGTGATCTCTGAATTTTCTATTCATATTTTATTGCTTCAATAATTATTGTTTTAGCGGCGCGCTTTGCCGGGTAAAGCGATGCAATAACCGCAAGAAACATTGCCATTCCGCCGATTGCAAGTATGTCCGTCCAGCGGATTTCAACCGGCAATGCATTGATGATATACTTTGAAGAATCGAGCGGATAAAAATTATATTTAATCTGCACGTAACAAACCAGAAGTCCAAGCACAATCCCGATGAATGTGCCGATCGCTCCGACTAAAATTCCCTCGAACATAAAGATTCTTAAAATAGAATTTTTGTTTACTCCCATTGCACGTAAAACGCCGATATCTTTTTTCTTCTCAATTACTGTCATTGTTAAAGAGGCAAAGATGTTGAAAGTAGCAACCGCTATTATTAAACAGAGTAAAATATAAGCCGCCCACCGCTCAATCTGCATCACATTGTAAAGCTGTTTGTGAAGATCATACCATGTATTCACCGAGAATAAATTTGTATCTATTTTCTTTATCAGGTTTTCTTTTACCGATTCTGCCTGTTTAAAATTATTCAAACGAAGTTCGTAGCCGGTAATTTTACCGCGCAATCCAAAAAGTTTTTGTGCCGATGAGACAGATGTGAATACATATGAAGCATCATAGTCCCTGTTGTTGGATTCAAAGATGCCGGCAACAATAAATTTTCTTGTCTGGGGAATTGAGAGGGAAGTAATTGTTTTTTCTATATTGTAAGCTGACGTAACAGTAATTGTATCGCCGATTCGGGATGATAGACGCAAAGCGAGAGGAATACCTAAAATGATCTTATCATAAGTGTTTTCTTTAAGATCGAACTTACCGCTGATAATTTTTGATGCAACTCCCCATGAATCATCATTCGTTTTATTCTCTATCCCTTTCAGATTTACAATCTCATAACTCTTCTTGTTAAGTAAAATTGCTTTTCCTTCAACAAAAGGGGAGTAGCTTGAAACGTTTTCTGTTTTACTCAGAACTTCCCGTACGGAATTAATTTGTGAGAATCCTTTTTCGTCTTTAACCGAGATTCTAATATGCGGATCGAAGCTGACCATGATAGAAGTTACGAGCGAACCGAAACCATTGAAAACCGAGAGAACAATAATTAACGCCGCAACGCCGATTGTAATTCCCAATGTTGAAAGAAGCGAAATAATTGTTATAAAATTTAATTTGTGTTTCGCTCTCAAGTATCTTTTTGCTACAAAAAATTCGATCATCTTATTCAAACCTAATTGCTGAAATCGGTTTTATCTTTGATGCAATTACAACCGGAAGCATTGATGCAACAAGAGAAACCGCAATAGTAACTGTTGTTACTAATAAATAATTTTTTAGTTCGATTGAAATTGGTACGTGCGTAACAAAATAAATTTTATCCGGTAGAGAGATAATATCAAACTTTTGTTGAAGAAGAGTCAGAACAAGCGCTAAAAAATTTCCAATCAGAACGCCGATTAAAATAAGGTACATTGCGTGAAGGAGGAAGGTTTTCATAATTAATTTTCTATTGGCGCCGAGAGAACGAAGAATGCCAACTGAATTTGTTCTCTCAAGAACTATCATCAGCAAAGTTCCTACAATATTAAATACGGCGACAAAGATTATTAATCCCAAAATAATCGGTATCGGTTCTTTCTGAAGTTCAATCCATGTAAAAATATTTTGATGCACTTGAAAAATTGTTCTAACATAATAGGGATAGCCGAGAAAATCTTGCAACTGTTCCGCAAGATATTTCACCCGGCTTAAATCTTTAACTTTGATATTGTAACCAGAGATCAAATCTCCCATACCGAACATTTTTTGCGCTGTCGAAAAACTTACGAATGCATTCAAGTCATCATACTCGCTCATGCCGCTTTCATAAATCCCGGATACATAAAACTGTTCAATTACCGGAGGGTTTTCTAGAGAAGGGGATTGATCATTCTTCAAAGAAAAAATTGTAACTGTGTCTCCAACTTTAATCAATAATTTTTCCGAGAGAGTTTTACCAAGAATTATTTTTGGCAATCCGGAATCATTTTGCAAATTGAAAGAACCGGTTTGAATAAATCCGCTAAGTTCAGAATTATTCCCGGCTTCGATTCCCGTTAGAGTAATTCCTTCAGTCATCTTTTTCGATTTTATGATCGTCAGTTTAGAAACATATGGTTGAATTCTTGTAAAGTTGTCTTGAAATTGCTCTTGAAGTTCAGGAATAACCATTGATGGAGAAGGGAGATTCCTGCTGCCGAAGCCAGTTACTTTTACGTGTGAGTTAAAACTTGTTATCTTTTCGGAAACTACATTTTCAAATCCATCTAAAACCGTTAAAGCTATAATTACAACCGCAACACCGATCGCTATTCCAATGATTGTAATCAATGAAATTACAGAAAGGAACCGGGAATCTTTCCTGGTTCTTAGGTATTTCCTGGTTAAGAATAGTGGAAGCGACATTGTGCTCTTTATTTTTTGTAAAGATATAAATATTCATCGAGAAGCGAAAACTGCGCCATAAAATTGACAATCCCAAACTAAAGATATATTTTTGAACGCCAAATTTAAGAATTATAATACGGGGCGTAGCTCAGCCCGGCTAGAGCGCTTGGTTTGGGACCAAGAAGTCGCAGGTTCGAATCCTGTCGCCCCGACAAACGAAAGAGTCTATGCGTGTTAATCAAATTATTAACACGTTCTTTTTTTTGTGATGTGCCCATAGCTCAATTGGATAGAGCAACAGCCTTCTAAGCTGTAGGTTAGTGGTTCGATTCCACTTGGGCATACAAAGTAAAATTGTTCCTTCGAATTTTGAAAATATGGTGAGCATAGCTCAGTTGGTTAGAGCATCTGGTTGTGGCCCAGAAGGTCGTGGGTTCGATCCCCATTGCTCACCCGTAAGTTGTATTTAACATATCGGCCCCATCATCTAATGGTTAGGATAGCGCCCTTTCACGGCGTCAATACGAGTTCGAATCTCGTTGGGGTCACTTCTTTACATCACTTCTTTCTTACTTCATAAAACTCTTGGAATGATTTTTTTCATTTTGTAATTTCACACAAAAATTTGTGGCTAATATGAAAGAAGATTATACTTTTTTGAAAAGAGTATCCGATAAAGACGAATACATTACCGATCCAGCTGAATTAGGAAAGCGATTATTTCCCTCTCTCTATTTTTTCCCTAATATGTTAAGAATTCTTATCTATTCCAACCGCCATGCTAAGAAAGGGATTTATGATGATGTAAAATGGTACGATTCATCTGTGGACACAAGGGAAAGTTTAGAACATGCCGGAATTAAAATGCATTTTACAGGTATGGACAATCTTCGCAAAGTGGAAGGACCGGTTGTTTTTGTTTCAAACCATATGACCACTCTCGAAACAATGGTATTACCTTCAATCATAAGACCTATCAAACCTGTGGTTTATGTAATCAAAGAGGAACTTAGCAGATACCCATTGTTTGGACCGATTGCACTTGCGAGAGATCCAATCTTAGTTGGAAGAGAAAATCCGCGCGAAGATTTGAAGATTGTTCTTGAAGAGGGAAGTAAACGAATTCAAAATGGAAAATCCGTTATTATTTTTCCTCAGAGAACTAGATCAATGGTTTTAAACCCGGCACTTTTTAATTCATTAGGAAATAAATTAGCAAAAAGAAATAACGTTCCTGTAATTCCAATTGCTCTAATTACAGACGCTTGGGGAAATGGAAAGTATATCAAAGAAGCCGGTAAGATTGATCCTAGTAAGCCGGTGCATATAGCGTTTGGTGAACCGCTTTTTATTACAGGAAACGGTGCCGAAGAGCATCAGAAGGTAATTGATTTTATCGCAAATAAATTTAGAGAATGGGGTAGGGCTGAATTAGTAAAATAATCCCTACACCCATTTTATTTGTAAACTGATTAGAAATTATTTCCTATCTAAAATCAGCACCGTAAAGCTTTTCGATTTATCTGCTTTCTCAATTGCTGCAATTGTATAAACACGGTGGGTTGTTTCATCCACAGTGATTGTCCGAGCACCTATTGCTGTTGGAACTGAATCTATAATTCACCTTACGCAGGAAAGTTTTTCAGTTATCATTTCTTTGCGATCTTAGCGCCTATCTGCCGCCTGCCTGCCGGTAGAGTCTGTTGCACAACTCGAATATGTCATTCTGAGCGAGTCTACGAGCGAAGAATCTCACACTTAAATTTAGAATTAGTGCGATTATTAGCATAGAGATTCTTCATTTCTCCGGCTAATGCCGG
>JAJYXU010000122.1 GCA_021801605.1 Bacteroidota bacterium | reverse complement strand
AAAAACATTATTATTTGTCATTCTGACCCCGATTTATCGGGGGAAGAATCTAAAAACTTCTTTTTTGCTCGATTCCGAGATTCTTCACTCCACTTCGTTCCGTTCAGAATGACACCTTGCGTAAGGTAACTTAATAATTAAAAAGCCGGAAACTGATTGAACAAGTCGCACAATTTCCGGCTTAATTTAAAGAACTAAAGGGTTGTTCCAAAAACTATCTTTTGCAAAAATTTAACGCCGAGAACGCAAAGAATACGCAAAGTCCGCAGAAGATATTGAAGTTATTGGAACTACCCTAAATTAATATCTCAAACCCAACCGCGATCTTTACATGCTTGAGCAACTCTACTGATAGAGATTACATAAGCTGCATCGCGCATATAAAGTTTTCTTTTCTTTGCCAGATCGCTTACAGCATGGAATGCAGCCGTCATCTTAACATCTAATTTTCCAAGCACTTCATCTTTTTCCCAAAAGTAATTCATGTTGCTCTGAACTTGTTCAAAATAACTGCATGTAACACCGCCGGCATTAGCCAAGAAATCCGGAATAACAAAAATTCCTCTTTCTTGAATAACCTTATCTGCATCCGGAGTAGTTGGACCGTTAGCGCCTTCAGCAATAATTTTAACTTTCTTACTCATCTTGTTAACGTTTTCACCATTGATCTGGTTTTCCATAGCTGCAGGAATTAAAATATCAACTTCTTGTTCAATCCACGCACCGCCATCAAAAACTTCATAACCAAGTTCTTTTGCTTTAGTTTTATCAACACCGCCGAACTTGTCTGTAATCTTTAAGAGTTCCTGTAAGTTAACACCGCTTGCTTTTTTGAAAGTGTAAGAGCATTGATCATTTTGATCCCAGCTAGAAACACAAACAACTTTACCGCCAAGCTGCTGATAGAGTTCGATTGCATACTGAGAAACATTTCCGAATCCTTGAACTGCAGCAGTTGTATCTTGTGTACGAATTCCTAATTCTTTCAATGCCTCGCGAAGTGTGAAAACAACGCCGTACCCTGTTGCTTCTGCTCTGCCCAATGAGCCGCCCATTCCAACTGGTTTACCTGTAATAAAACCTGGATATTTAGCGCCATGAATAACTTCAAATTCATCAAGCATCCATAACATATGCTGAGCATTTGTCATTACGTCAGGAGCCGGAACATCATTCAATGGACCAACATTTTTTGCCATCTGGCGAACCCAGCCCCGGCATATTTGTTCTTGTTCTTTCATACTAAGATGATGAGGATCGCATATTACTCCTCCCTTTCCACCGCCTAAAGGAATATTTACAACTGCACATTTCCAAGTCATCCACATTCCAAGCGCACGAACCGTATCAATAGTTTCTTGCGGGTGAAAACGAATTCCTCCTTTAGCTGGACCACGTGCATCATTATGCTGTACTCTGAAACCACGAAATACTTTTGTTGTACCGTCATCCATATGGACGGGAATGCTAAAATGAAATTCTCTTAATGGATTTCTTAATAATTGTCGCGTTGCCTCATCTAGATTTAATATCTCCGCAACGTTATCGAACTGGGCTTGAGCCATCTCGAAAGGATTAAAAGCTTTGTTGCTACTCATAAATTAACCTCAAATAAGAATTAGACATTTTGATTGTCGATATGCCGGTGATTGGAAGTTTTTATAATAATTCTATTTTGAATGAATCTATCTATTGAACAATTAAAAACTTTCTCATTACCGTCTAAATTTTCTATACCGAAAATTTTATATAAGAAAAATAGATACCTTTGACTTGTGAAGCAAGGAATTGATAATGCAATCATCTTTTATCGAAAAGAATTTGCTGAATAGTGCTTAGGAGAGGGGGATAAAAGTGAATATGCCAATGCCATTCCGGGTAATTATTATAGGACGGTTCTAGAAATATCAATATTCTCTGCGGCATTTGCATTTTCTCTGCGCTCTCTGCGTTAAATATTTCCATTCGATAATTTTTAGAACCGCCCTATAGTCTGTTGGCGATTGATGAAACCCCATTGAATATGGGAAAGAAGTTTCAAATAGATTTTCATATCTAACTGTTACTTCACTCAAAATTTCTGCGAGTGATTTTTTCGGTCATTGAGGCATAGACAATATATTCTGCGAGTTCTGTTTTCGATGTCAAACATGAGATATTATTTTTTCACTATTGGTTTTGATACAAAGGAGTTCTATTTTAAAATTAAGTAACTACTAGATCAGTCCAAAAAAGTAAGGAGTAAAGAAATGAAAAAAATATTAATGATTTTTTTAATGATGCTGTTTGCATTTACCTTTTTAAACGCACAAAAAATTAAATATCCGGAGACAAAAAAAGTTGACCATGTTGATGATTATCATGGGACAAAAATTTCGGATCCATATCGTTGGTTAGAAGACAATAACTCAAAAGAAACAGCCGAATGGGTTGAAGCTCAAAACAAAGTTACACAAGATTATCTCGCTCAAATCCCCTTTCGTGAAGCAATGAAAAAAAGATTAACTGAGCTATGGAATTACGAAAAATATTCAGCTCCTTCAAAACATGGCAGTTATTACACCTTTTCTAAGAACGATGGACTGCAAGAACAAAGTGTTATTTATATACAAAAGGGATTAAACGGCACGCCGGAAGTTTTGCTTGATCCTAACAAACTTTCTAACGATGGTTCAGTTAGTTTGGGAGGGATGGCCTATTCGAATGATGATAAGTTTCTATGTTACAGTATTTCAAGAGGCGGATCGGATTGGCGTGAATTTTATGTAATGGATGTTCAGAGCAAACAACTAACAGGCGATGTGATTAAGTGGTCGAAGTTCAGCGGTAGTGCCTGGTACAAAGATGGTTTTTTCTACGGACGTTACGATGAACCAAAACCGGGTGAAGAATTAAAACAAAAAGTTGAATTTCAAAAACTTTATTATCACAAACTCGGTACACCACAGTCCGAAGACAAATTGGTTATGGAGGATAAACAAAATCCTAAGTATGGATTCGGTGCCGGTGTTACTGATGATGAAAGATTTTTGATAATTTCTGTTTCGCAAGGTACTGCACCGGAAAATCTTCTTTACTATAAAGATCTAAATTCAGATATGCCGATTACACCTGTTTTCACAAAGTTCGAAGCCGATTATAGCGTAATAGATAATCTTGAGGATAAATTCTTAATCTCAACAAATTATCAAGCGCCAAATAATAAA
>JAJYXU010000031.1 GCA_021801605.1 Bacteroidota bacterium | reverse complement strand
ACACATTCCGAAAGAAGTCGTTAAAGAAGTTGTAGTTGAAAAAGTTGCTAAAACAACTACTATGATGGAAAAATGGGTTCTTATTGGCGTTAACTTCGATTTTAATAAATCAAAATTGACCCCTGAATCATACCCGATTCTATACGATGCTGCAAAAACTCTTTTAATGAATCCTAATCTGAAAGTTGAAATACAAGGTTATACCGATAACGTTGGATCTGAATCTTATAACAAGAAGCTCGGGCAAAGACGAGCTGATGTTGTGAAAGAATTTTTGATTGCCAAAGGTGTTTACGCAAATAGATTAACTGCGGTAAGTTTTGGCGAGAGTATTCCGGTAGCTGATAATAAAACAGCAGACGGCAGAGCCATGAACAGGCGCATCGAGTTTAGGGTGCAATAATTTTTTAGTGAGAGAGGTTACTGAATAGGCGACCTCTCTTTTTATCTGCCAAGCGATTTTGTTCTGAAAAGAATTTGATTTAATTTTATCCAAGAAAATTTTCCTTTAACTTTATCCGGAGAGATAGGCAAGGGATGAAACACAAAATTAAAATAGAAAACAAAAATAGAGACCTCGGCGACTGAAAAGTCAACGAGGATTTTTTTTATCAACACGGAATTAATTGATATGGACATCAAAGCAAAAATAATTGACGAAGAAGGTCTTAACCGAACACTAACTCGTCTTGCTCACGAAATCCTTGAAAAGAACAAAGGTTCTAAAAATCTTGTGCTTATCGGAATGCGAACACGCGGAGAATTCATTGGTGAGAGGATTAAAAATAAGATCAAAGAAATAGACAAATCTGAACCTAATTTTGGCGTCTTAGATATTACTCTTTACCGCGATGACTTCCGCACACGTCTTAAGCAGCCGGAAATTTCCGTAACCAATATAACATTCGATGTAAACGACCGGGACATTATTCTAATTGATGATGTTCTCTACACCGGAAGAACTGTTCGCGCTGCGCTCGATGCACTGATGGATCTTGGAAGACCTAACACAATTCAGCTTTGTGTTCTGGTTGACAGAGGACATCGTGAACTACCGATACGCGCCGACTTCGTTGGGAAAAATATTCCTACTTCTATCAACGAAGAAGTTCGTGTCCGCATAAAAGAAACCGATGGTGAAGATGCTGTTTATCTAATAAACGTTCCAAGTTAAAATTAGAGAGAAAAAAATGTCATTATCAAGCAGACACTTATTAGGACTAAACGGAGTCCCTAAGGAAGATATTCAATTGATTCTTGATACCGCTACAACTTTTAGAGAAGTTCTCGAAAGACCAATCAAGAAAGTTCCTACACTTCAGGGTAAAACAATTGTAAATCTTTTTTATGAAGACTCAACACGCACCAGAATTTCATTTGAACTTGCTCAGAAACGTCTTTCTGCAGACACAATAAATTTTTCTACATCTACAAGCAGTGTTAAAAAAGGAGAAACATTCAAAGATACCGTTAGAAATATAGAAGCAATGAAAGTGGATATGATTGTTGTCCGTCATAAATCTGCCGGAGTGCCGCAGTATCTTACAAGAATATCTAAAGCAAATATTATTAATGCCGGTGATGGTTTGCATGAACATCCAACACAAGGATTGCTGGATATGTATTCAATTAGAGAGCGGCTTGGTAAGTTGGAAGGATTAAAAGTATGTATAGTAGGAGATGTTGCACACAGCCGCGTTGCGCTCTCAAATATTTTTGGTCTGAAAACAATGGGTGCAATTGTTTCGGTATGCGGACCTTTAACAATGATTCCACTTGGAATTGAATCGCTCGGCGTAAAAATATATACAAACATTGATGAAGCCATGCAGAATAATGATGTTCTTAATGTTCTGAGGATTCAACTTGAGCGGAATGCCGGAACACGTATTCCATCGCTGAGGGAATATCATAAATATTTTGGAATTACTTCCGAACGGATTGAAAAACAAAATAAAGAAATCGTAATTCTGCATCCCGGACCAATCAACCGCGGTGTAGAAATTTCTTCCGAAGTTGCAGACGGACCGTATCAAGTAATTCTTGATCAAGTTACAAATGGTGTTGCCGTAAGAATGGCGGTTTTATACCTGCTTGGCACAATGCATTAATCAATAGGTGAGAAATGAAAATTATACTCAAACAAGTTATTCTACTGAACCCCGATCAAAAGCTAAATCAAAAAAATGATCTGTTGATTGAAGACGGTGTAATAAAAAAAATCGGCGGACTAAAAGAAGAAGATTTTAAATCCTCCAAAGTTTTTGAATTTGATAACAAATATTGTACACCCGGATTTTTTGATATGCACGTTCATTTACGCGAGCCGGGGCGCGAAGATGAAGAGACTGTTGAAACCGGATGTAATGCTGCCGCTGCCGGCGGATTCACCGGCGTTGCATGCATGCCTAATACAAATCCGGATATAGATTCTGCCGAGGTTGTACGTTTCATTAAAGAGAAAGCGAAAAATCATCTTGTTGATGTTTATCCTGTTGCAGCGGCAACTCTTGCACGCAAAGGTGAAGCGCTTTCTCCCATGTATGAATTATTTGAAGCCGGCGCTGTTGCTTTTTCTGACGATGGTGTTGCAATTAAGAATGCAGGCGTTTTAAGAAATGCTCTCGAATATTCCAAAAATTTTGGAACTCCGATTATTGAACATTGCGAAGATGAAACACTTGCAGACGGCGCAATGAATGAAGGATTAATTTCTACAACACTTGGTTTGCAAGGAATTCCAAATGTTGCAGAAGATCTGATTGTTATGCGCGATATTATGCTGGCAGAATTCATTGACGGCAAAGTTCATATTGCTCATATAAGTTCTAAAAATTCTGTTGAACTGGTTAGACAGGCTAAAAAACGCGGAATTAAAATTACTGCGGAAGTTGCACCGCATCATTTCACTTTGACTGATGATTCTCTCAAATCTTACGATACTAATTATAAAATGAATCCGCCGTTGCGAACACGTGCTGATGTTGAAGCTTTATTAGAAGGATTGAAAGACGGAACAATTGATTGTATTGCAAGCGACCACGCCCCGCATGCTATCGAAGAAAAGGAGATGGAATTCATTTATGCACCAAACGGAATTGTGGGTCTCGAAACAGAAGTCGGTTTGGTGTTAAGCGAACTTGTTCACAAAAAACATTTAACTATTTCTCTAGCAGTTGAAAAACTCGCTCTCAATCCAAGAAAAATTTTGAATCTTCCGGTTCCTCAAATTAAAGAAGGCGAAATTGCAAATCTTACAATCTTTGATCCGGATTTGATTTGGACAGTTGATATTTCCAATTTCAAATCGAAATCTAAAAATTCACCGTTCGACAAAAGATTGATGACCGGTAAATCCATTGCTGTTATCAACAATAAGAAAATGTTCTTCGAAGAGAAGTTTTTCCTAATCTAAAATTATTTTACTAAAATGTTCAGAGCTGTTCATTTATTGCTACAGCTCTGACAGATCTTTTGCCCTCATGGATATTTTCCGTAAAAACCTTCAATCAAATTGAACTAAAAAGTAAGATTACAGTCTCAAGTAATAGAAATTTCTTTGGCATCATGATTGAGTAAAAGAATACAGAATTTTCGGAGGACGCTATGAAAATCTTAAAGAGAATTTTATTATCAACTTTAATTGGCGGAATAATTTTTCTCAACGGCTGTGATGTGAACAGCTTTCATGATAATACACCGCCTTCACCGCCAAAAAACGTTTATTCTGTTACCGGTGATAACAGGATTGATATTTTTTGGGATTACAATACCGAGTCTGATGTTGCCGGTTATAATATTTATTATTCTTATACATACGATGGGAAATATACTCTTATCGGCAGCACACAAAATAATTCTTACGTTGATAACGGTGCTAAAAACGGAGTAACCTACTATTATGCAGTTACAGCTTATGATTATGACGGCAATGAAAGCGAGCTAAGCAAAGATGAAGTTTATGATACACCGCGACCCGAGGGACTTAATCAAACTATTTTTGATTACCTGCGCTTTCCAAATAATTCCGGTTACGATTTCAGCCAATATCTTGTTCTTCCTTTCGATGATAAATCGGCAGATTTTTTCTTTGAAAATTATAACGGACAATTTTTCATAAATGTCTGGGACGATTCCGATATTCAAGATATGGGTGCTACAAGGGACATCTGGGATATAAGTTATGCACCAAGCGGCGGATGGATTCCGCTAAAGCAAGGTGAAAATATTAAGTATACGCCTGCAATTGTTGGTCACACTTATGTTGTTTGGACATGGGATAATCATTATGCTAAAGTCAGAATCAAAAATATTACAAATGAGAGAATGGTTTTCGATTGGGCATATCAATTGGTGGAAGGCAACAGAGAACTTAAAAGAGGAAATACTTCGGAAGTGAGAAAATCAATTCCGGATAAAGTTGAAAAACAGTACTAAACTTTATGCATTATTCCTTCTTGTTGAAAAAGCATACCCAGGCGGTATGCTTTTTTATTTCTTTTGGATTATTTTGCTAACAGTTAATAATGAATTGAAGATGCTATCATATTATAAATTATATCTACATTTATTTCTTTTGCTATTGGCTCTTAACTCTGCCGGGCAAAATATTCTTGCACAGGAATCTAAAAGCAGGGAAGCGCAAAAAGTTTTTTTACGTATAGAAGAGGGAATTAATTCTGCCGCAGTAGATAAATTTTCAAATTACTTCAGTGCAAAAAATTATTTCAGTTTTAACAGCGGCACAACCGGATATTATAGTGCCAATCAATCTTACTATGTTATTAAAGATTTCTTGAGTATCTATCAGCCAATTTCTTTTAAGCTGACAAATATTGTAACTGATACAGCAACTCCTTTTGCTTCCGGAAATTTAAGATACAACAATAAAGGAGTTAGGGGTAATGCAATTGTGTTTATCTCGCTCCAAATGACCGATAACCAGTGGCGCATATCTCAGATAACTATAAATTAGAATGACCAAAAAAATATTCAAACGGAATAGAGTTTACTTTTCGCTGATTGCAATTTTGTTGGCTTTAATTATTATATCGGGAATTGCTTCTCCTATAATTATAGAAAAAGAAAGAAACGAATGGGATAAAATATTAATTGATAAGACCGATTTTTTTGAAGATGCTATAAATCAAGCATTCGAACACAAATCCGCTCTACTTACCACAACCGGTTCTGAAGTAAAAAGAAATTTACGCGTGCTGGTATCCAGTTCTTTTCTTGATCAAAAAAAAATAATGAGTCTTATTGCCAATCAGAAATACCGGAATGTTTCTCTTCATCTGTACAATTCCGGACTGAATTTAGTTGCATGGAATTCCGAGCCGATTCTTTCCAAAATTGAATTAGAAAATCTTCCTCAGTTTTATAATCAAACATTTTTTAGTGGAAAGAAACTTTTTACATATCTTTCTTTTGTAGATACGTTAAAAGCAAATGGACATATTTACGAATTGGTCTCAAGCATCCCGGTCGAAAAGCATTTTACACTTACTAAGAAAGATGAACCATCATCGAACATGGTGGATTCACTTTCACGTGCGTTTTCAATAGGGATTGAAATTGAATACTCTCCTTTTGCCAAACTGTCAAAAGACGGTAGAAAATATTCTTTCGATGTTCTGAATAATTATAAAAATAAAATTGCCGTAGCTGCCTTTGATAAACCGTCGCTTGATCTTGAATTGAACGGTATTCGCAAGACAACCGAAATTATCCAATATTTATTAACAACGGTTATTATGCTAGTTTTTGGTTTATGGGGAAGAATTTATTTGCGACAGATTGAAAAAAAAAGATTACGGTTTGCGTTCTTAATAGTCTATTTGTCAATTATTAGAACTGCTCTTTTTTATTTTGAAATTCCCTCCTCATTCATCCATAACTCTTTAACAGATGCGTCAAATTTTTCTTCGGTATTTATTTTTGGAATGGTTCGTTCACCGTTGGAATTTTTTATAACGGTTTTATTTCTTCTTGCAGTAGTTTTGATCGGTTACAAATATTTTTTAGAGTACATTTATAAAATTTCAGAGGCGAAAACTGCAAACATTCTTAAACTCGTAACAGCACTGATATTTAGTCTGTCGTTATTCCTTCTTACCTTTAAAGGATTTAGTGCTGCTATTCGGAGCGTTGTTTTTGATTCTACGATCAGATACTTCAAAGATTTTTCTCTGATGCCATCACAAGCCGTATTGCTGATGAATTTTAATATTCTACTGCTTGGTTTCTGCGCTGTAGTCTTCTCTTTAATTTTATTAGCGTTCGTCTTTTCTCAATATTCCTTTACCGGAGAAAAGAAGAAGAAAAATATTTTCATAGCGCTTTTCATTTTAACTCAGGTTTACGGCTGGGCTTTTGATGAACTGCAGTCTGAGCCGCAGGGCACGCCGCTAATACGTATAATTTATATCGCAATTGTATTTGTACTTTTTTATATGTTTTTCTTTTCCAGAAAACCTAAACCAATCGCCCTGATCTATTATGCTTTTGCTGCTTCAATTATTTCCGTCAGTCTTCTTACCTATTATAACGCGGAGATCGAAAGAGAATCATTAAAAACTACTGCACACGAACTGATACGTACTGATGAAAATATAGTGGGTTTCATGGTAGTACAAACTCTGACTCAAGCGGTGCAAAACGAACGAATTCAAAATTCTTTTTCCGAATTAAAAGATCTTTCATCAGATGCCTTCGTTTTGTGGAATAACAGTTTGCTCTACCGTGAGGGAATCCGTTCTGCAATCAATTTTTACGATGTTCAAAAAAAATATCTGGGTGGTTTTGAAACAGGTAATGAATTTTCGCGCGAGCTGTTTGAAAAATACATCGAACAAGCTGGCGACAGCTTAAAAATTAACCGCCAAACCAATATCTATGGAAATGAAAAAACATTCGTTGCAACCGCGCCCGTTAAAATTGATGATCAACTTGCAGGATATGCTCTTGTATCTGCAATATATCAAGAGGACTATTTTAACTTTGCAGACTTTCCAAAATTTATAATCACAACCAAAGCCGGAATCTCTTCAGTTGTTAATCTTAATAAACTGAAGATATTTGATTTCCAGAACGGGGAATTAAAATATTCTTACGGTAGCGTCACACTTTCTGCCGATGATGAGAACACCATATTAAAAGCAGATTTCGCCAATTTCAACGAAGCCTGGTTAAAGATGGATTTGAACGGTGAAAGCAATTTAATTTATGCTTTGAAAGTAGATTTGCCTAATGGTAAGAAAATTTTGGCAATTGCTTTAGAAGAAAAAAGCTTTTCTTGGAACCTTTCCGATTTTTTTAAAATCTTTTTTGTTCATACGATTATTATTGTAAGTCTGCTTTTAATATTTTCAGGGTTTCAGTATAAAAAAAATAAAAATGTATTAACATCTTACAAAGCACGTTTAACCGGCGCATTTTTGGTTGTTTCTCTTATTCCGTTATTTCTTATAGCTATCTATTTCAGAAATTTATCTGAAGGAAAAAATTCCGAGCTTGTGGAAAAACGATTAACCGAACTTACAGACCAGGTAAAAGCTTATATCGCTTTGTACTCTTTTGATTCATCTTTGAACCCGCAGTTCATTTTCAATAAAGCCGCTCGCGATCTTAACATCAGCTTTTCAGTTTATGACGACAAAAATTTAATTTACGATTCTCATAAAGTATATAACGATATTGGATTACTTCCATCTACGCTGAATGATTCTGTCTATGTTAATTGCCTGCTGGGAAGGAACCAGAAACTTTTCATTAAAGAACCAATTGAAAATTATCCGGTAAATTCTGTCTATGCTCTTGCTCGGATTTCCGGTTTTGATTACATAATTCAAGTGAATGATCTTTTTAACAAAATTGTTCTTCCTCTTTCGGATGTTGAACTTGATATCTTTCTGTTTGGAATTTTTTCGCTTACAGTTATCTTATTGGTTATATTCAGCACTATTCTGGCAGATCAAATTTCTTCTCCGATTAGAAAATTAACTTACGCAACAAAATCAGTTGGCAGCGGAGATCTTAATGTTGAAGTGAATTACAAAACTAAAGGTGAAATCAAAAACCTTGTAGATGGATTTAATCAGATGGTTAAGAGAATAAGACAAAGCCAGTTCGATCTTGCTCAGCTTGAACGCGAATCTGCCTGGAAGGAGATGGCAAAACAAGTTGCTCATGAAATTAAAAATCCTCTTACACCTATGAAGCTTTCCGTTCAGCAACTTATAACGGCGCACAATGATAAATCTCCTAAGTTCGATTCAATTTTTGAAAAAATTACTTCAACAATTATTTCTCAGATAGAAATATTAAAAAACATTGCATCGGAATTTTCTAACTTTGCACGTATGCCGAGAGTTAATATTGAAAAAATGAACGCCGTTGAATCAATTAGAGATACGCTTAATCTTTTTGCTGATGAAAAAAAATTGATAAGTTTTAAGTGTAATGAAAAAGAAATCTTCATCAATGCAGATCAAGATCAGCTTAAAAGAACCATTGTTAATTTAGTCCGCAATTCTATTCAAGCCGGTGCAAACACTATTAACACAGAGTTATCTTTGATGGACAATTCATGCGAAATTAGAATTTCCGACGACGGACAGGGCATAAGTAAAGAAAATTTTGAAAAAGTTTTCGAAGATAACTTTACGACAAAACAAAGAGGAATGGGATTAGGTTTAAGCATGGCAAAAAGATTTATTGGTGTGCTCGGCGGAACGATATTGGTGGAAAAATCATCTCCTGAAGGAACTACAATTTTAATTACAATTCCTTTGGCAGTCTGATGCGCCAACTTACCCCTCAGCAAAAAGAAGCCATTAGTTACGAGACACACATTTCGTTAACGGCTAATGCAGGATCAGGAAAGACATTTGTACTTTCTAAACGTTTTGTAGAAATTTTTTTGAATGAGAATATTGATCTTGATGGTATTGTCGCTATTACTTTTACCGATAAAGCTGCCGGTGAACTGAATAGAAAAATTGCCGGTGAAGTTGATAAAAGAATTTTATCCGAAGCGGATCACCTTAAGAAAAGAAAACTGGAAAGTCTGAGACGGCAGTTAGTATCTGCCAACATTTCCACCATTCATTCTTTCTGTATAAATATTTTAAAAGAATTCTCTCCGGAAGCCGGAATTGATGCCAACTTTAGTCCCATCGATCAAAATACATCCGGCGAACTGATAGAACTTAGCGTTGAAGAAACTATCAACAGCTTGATAGAGAACAAAGAATATTCCGAGGAGCTGAAATATCTAATCCGTTTCTTCGGCTCAAAAAAAATATTTACCGGTCAGCTCGAAAACTCGATTCACAAGAGAAGAATAATTGAACGTCTGGAAAATTTTCTCTACTTAAAAGACCAAAATGAAATTGCCGGTTTTTTCAATCAAACATTCCAAGATCATTTTAAAGAAATATTTGCATCCGAACTAACAAAAGGTCTTAAAACAATCGGACTAATCAATGAATATATTCTCCGGCAGAAATCAAATAATGAGACCGCTCTTGCGATACTTGAACAGCTTTCGAAATATTCAAAAGAGAAAACACTAACAGGACAGCTGGCAATTCTTGGTTCAATCAAAAATTTGATGCTCACTAAAACCGAAAGAACAGTTCGTAGTAGAGGATATTTCAGTTCAAAACGGGATGAATTGGAAAAAGAAATTTCAGAAGTTGAATCTTTATTTGATGACCTGACTGATTTTCTATCGTTCGAAAAAACTGAAGAAGCAGAAAAAGAACTTGCACACTTCGGCAAAGCATTTATAAAAATTCATAACTACACGAAGAATCTTTACTCACAGAAAAAGGAACAGAAAGGTTATCTCGACTTTGAAGATATTCTTCTTTTTACTCAGAAAATTCTTTTGCAAGATGATGTAAAAAAATATCTCAGCGGAAAATTTAAATATGTCATGATTGACGAATATCAGGATACGAACGAACTTCAATACGAAATATTTATGCCTATACTTGACCACTTGAAGAGCGGAAACCTATTTGTAGTCGGAGACGAGAAGCAGAGTATTTATATGTTCCGAAATGCGGAACCGGAAATCTTTGAACGGACGAAAGAAGAAATCCGGCTGATGGAAAATGAAGGACGGCTGTTAAGTTTGCCGCATAGTTTTAGAATGTCGCCTCAGCTGGTTCTTTTTACAAATCTCCTTTTCTCAAATTTGTTTAAGAATGCGAATCCGTATTTCAACGACGTAGAGCAGAGCAGTTTAGTTTGTGCTAAAGATGAAAACGAAAAAGGAAGTGTCGAATTTCTGCTGGCTGATGTTGAAAGAGAAGTTACTGAAAGTGATTTAACTGCTAATAGAATATTACAACTTGTTTCTTCACAAACCGGTAATGCGATTACATTCAAAGAGATTGCGGTTTTATGCCGCAAACGCGATTCATTTGCGGAATTGGAAAAATCTTTCGTCAAGTATGGAATACCATTTACAATAATCGGCGGAAAAGGATTTTACCAGCGGCAAACCATTTATGACATTTATAATTACTTGGCATTCATGTTGAACAAAGATGACGATGCCGCACTTATTGGAGTTCTTCGTTCTCCCTTCTTCAACCTTTCCGATTTACAACTTTATGAAATCTCGCTCGAAGAGGGAAACTCATTCTTCGAAAAAATTAAAAACAGATCAAAGTTGAATAATGTTTTTAAGATGATCTTCGAGAAGTTAAATGAAAATTTGAAAATTGCTTTCAGTAGTGAAATCTATTCGCTTATTCGTAAAATACTTTTGGAAAGCAGTTATTGGTCTGTAATTGCTTCAAAACAAAACTCATCTCAAGAACTTGCCAACATTGAAAAATTGCTTTCGCTCGCAAGAGCATTTTCAAAAAAGAGCTTTAAGAATTTATACGACTTCACCGTTTTCTTGCGTGATTCAATTGAAGGTTACGAAGATGAAGGGCAAGCTCAAGCTGCACGCGATGAAAACACTGTTAAACTTCTTACAATTCATCAGGCAAAAGGACTTGAGTTCAATGCTGTATTTCTTTACGGCTGTAATCAAAAAACTCAAGAAGATTCCGTCCGGGCAAAATCTCTTAGCATAGATAAAAATTATGGACTGCTTACCAAGGTTCCGCTCGGTCAAAATTATTTTAACAACTATTCTGCTGCGCCGATTACTGCACTTTACAATTATACTATCCGGCGGAAAAATTTAGCGGAAGTAAAGCGGCTTTTATATGTAGCTGTCACTCGCGCAATAAATTATCTTTTTATAACGGCAACGCATAAAGAATTCAACTGCAAACCGGGTTCTTTTCTAAATTTATTTTGTGAAGGATTGGAAACGGATTTTAAGACGAATGAAATAGAACTTTCTTCAAAAGTTGAATTCATGAAGTTCTCCGGCGATAAATATGAATCTTTTATGAGACCAATCTCACTTACAATTCCGGTAATAAGTAAACTTGATGAGACCGTTTCAAAAATTGATGAGCCGGAAAAGAGGGGAAAAGAAATAATTCTTCTCACTCAAAAAATTAATGATGTTCCGAAGAGTGAAATAATTTCCGCTACAAAAATTTCAATGTTCACTCAATGCCCGGTTAAATATCAACTCACATACGAACTTGGTTACTCAACAATTTACAAGTTAGTCAAAGAGAAAACGAATGAGTATGAATTCAACTCGAATGAAGATGATGAATTGCGTCCTTTCGGTCAACTTAGAGGCAAACTTATTCATGCCGCTCTTAAAGACGAAATATGCGGCGATGAATTGCAACTATTTCTTTCTAACAAAATCGCTGCAGAAGATTTTTCTGAAAATGAAATTGTAAAAAGTAATTTGATCAGATCGGTTGCAGATGAAATTAAACAATTTTATCTATCTAAATTCTATACGGATATTTCTTCGAAGAAAAATTTTAAGAATGAATTTGAAATCTATTGTGAAGAGGGAGAACATTATCTCTACGGGATTATAGATAAATTGATCATCGAGAAGGACAAACTGATTATCATTGATTATAAGACCGATAATATTACTTCTGAGCAGTTAATCTCGCGGGCGGCTGATTATTTACCTCAGCTTAAATTTTACGCTTACATTCTTTCAAAACTATTTAGGGAATATAACCGGTTTGAATTACGCATAGTCTTTTTAAAACATTTGGACCGACCGGGTTCATATGAAATTAATCGCGATGATTTAAAAAGCTTTGGCAACGAATTGAATGAAGCAATAAGTAAAATTTATTCCGAACAATTCAAACCGAATTTAAATCATTGTCCAAAATGCCATTTTGCTTTGGAAGGTAACAGATGCGTAAAATCCTTTTCATAACTGTACAAGCGGTTTTATTGTTGCTTCTGCTGTCTGCTTGTTCATCTTCACCGGTTATTCCTCTTTATGAATATCCACCCGATTGGAAAGATGTAATGTCGCGTGAGAAAACTATTGCGGATTACTCAAAATATCTTTCCGGTAGAAAAATCTTTTTAGACCCGGGGCACGGCGGAGAAGACCGGAGGAATAAAAATAAAGACGGAAGTGTAATTGAAGCTGATGTAAATTTGCGTGTTGCTCTGAACTTAAAAAATTATCTAGAAGCAGCTGGCGCCCAGGTTTTTATTTCACGTGATAAAGATACAACTGTTCAGCTTGCATACCGCTCAGAGTTGGCAAATAAAAGCGGTGCGGAAATTTTTGTTAGCATTCATCACAATGCAACCGCAAACACTGCAGATGATTACACTAACTACACATCAGTTTATTATCATGCAAAAGAAACAGATTACGAGTATGAACCGTGCAATCATGATTTAGCTCGTTATATAGAACGTGATCTGTCTTATGTAATGGGAAATCCTGGAGGACTCGGTTCATTCGACGGTACTTATTCCGATTACATCATTTATCCCGGTGAAGGATTTTCTGTGCTTCGTAAGACAATCATTCCGGCTGTATTGGTTGAGTGCGCTTTCCATACAAGTCATTTTGAAGAACTTCGTCTCAATAACGAGGAGTTCAACCAAATTCAAGCGTGGGGAATTTTTAGAGGAGTTGCGAAATATTTCCGCGCGGGGAAACCGGAGATAAATATTCTTACCGATAGTTTGAAAATTGAGAACAACTTTTTGAAAATATCACTTATGTTGACAGATTCTTCCGGTATAGATCAGAAGTCAATTCAAGTCTTCTTTAATAAAGAAGAGAAAGAATTTTCCTTTAATAAATTATACGGAATTGTAACCGTAACAATTGATTTACCAATACCGGGCGAATATCCGCTTAAAATAATTGTTGCAAATAAAAACGGGAACCATTCGTTCCCGTTCAATAAAAAAATTATTGTGAGTGATTCTATGAGTGTAATGCTAGTTGATTAGAACAACTTTGTGACTTTTTTCCCATAGAGATGGCTAAGCCAGCGGTTATAAGCTCAATAGAGAGTGTGAAAAATAGAGGCAAAGTAATGAACTCATCCCCCGTCCCTTCTCTTAAAAAGAGAGGGATTTAGGGCAATGTTGTCAGGTTAGTGAGTAATTAAAATATTTTGTAAAAAAATAGCACACGGATAACGCTGATTCACCCCGTGGAATAAATTGATAATTAAATTTATTACAAAAGGTAAAATGTTATTCCATGGGGTAAACGGATTTACACAGATTCAATCTGCGATAATCCGCTGAATCCGTGTCATCTGCGTTCTATTACATCTTAACCTGACAGCATTGGGGATTTAGGGTGAGTTTGTTTTTGCATTTGTATTTTCACACAGCCTCTCAAACACAAAGAGCACAAATAAATTTCAGCTACACAGTAATTCCCTTCTTCTTATCATTCCTTTCCGTGACGTATTTAAAAATGAATAATGCAACGGCGGCGGTGAAACCAATAGCTAAGAAATAATACCAAATCAAATGAGCATCTGCATAATATGCCGCACGCTGAATTTCCGTTAATCCAGCCGGTAAAGTTTTTGGATCCGGGCAATATTTGTCAAGAAGAAATCCGGACATAATAAATCCTGCAAGCGCAGAGAAAAATGAATGAAGGTGGCTAAATCCAAGATACACTCCCTCTTCTCCCTTAGGAGCTTGATAAGAAAAGTATTCTAGGAAACGAGGAGAGATAAAACATTCCGCCAATCCTTGAATTGCTATTCCGATAATTAACATTACTGTGATTGGATGAAGCGTAAACCAACCAAGTATCGAAACGTTCTCACCTGTCATAGCTTCCAGTCCTTGACTAAAAGACATAGCAAGAGCCGAGAGCGGCATTAAAATCATTCCCACCAGCATTGAAGATACCGCTTTTCTCTTTTTCATCATGTTCGTAATGAGCACAACAAATAAAACAACCACAGCGGGATTTACATTTGCAAGCCACTCCGGACGCGCTTCATCTCCGCGTAAACGGATTACATACTTTGGCATTGTTGCATACAACTGATGCTGAATGATCCAGAATCCGCTTACAATTAAAGTTAAAATTATCAATCGCGGCTGAGAAAATATTTTTTTAAGTGAGTTAAATACATCCGCAATTGTTTTAGTTTCGTGGGAAACATCGTTTTGCTTGAAAAGAAAAATAGCAAATAGCATTGCAACAAAAGCCATTGCCGAAGAGAAGAAGTTTACGTATTCCACACCAATACCTTGACGAATATATGGTACAAATGTTTTTCCTGAAAACGCTCCAATATTTACTACCCAATAAAATAATGCATAACCCCGGGCGCGGTTCTCCTCTGTGGTCATTTTAGCAACTGTTCCCGTAATTAACGGTTTTATAAATGATCCGCCGACAAGTATGATGAACAAAAATAAAATTACAAGAAGTTTCGTATGAAACATTCCCAGCAACGCATATCCGATAGTTAGCAATCCAAATGCAAGTATCAAACCATTCTTAAAACCAATTTTATCGGCTATTGCACCAACAAAAGGCGGTAGAAAATATAAACCGGCAAAGAAAACGCCGGCAACAATTCCGGTTTCTTTATCGTTAAACCCAACTATATCTGTTAAATAGAGAGTGAGGACAATGAAGAACCCATAGTAAGCTGCACGTTCGCACAGTTCCATAAAATTTGCAAGCCAAAATTCTTTTGGAAATTTCCAGCCAATTAATTTACTCTGCTCAGTCATCAGGAATCCTTAAAAGTTTTAGACAAGTTATAGAATTTCGTCCATTTATAAAAAGAGTGACAAGATTTTTGCGTAACAAAGAGATTTGAATAGAAAAATTCCATAGATTCAACCCCGGAAATAATGAAATAATCTTGATCAAAGAGTCATTCTGAACGGAACGAAGTGTAGTGAAGAATCTAAAAATCAAATTGAATAGGATTTCAGATTCTTTTCCCGATAAATCGGGATCAGAATGACAAGTATTAATATTTCTGCATGAAGTGATTAATGAAAAAGATCCTTCTTTAACAAACCGGAGTTTCAAATGAAAATTTATTCTAAACATGAATTGAACAACTATTCGCTTTCACTCACTTACGATGATATAAGTCTTATTCCTACCGAAGTATCGCGTGTTAAAACGAGATCAGAAGTAAATATAAAATCAAATTTTTTAGGAAAGGAATTAGCGGTACCGGTTGTATCGAGTCCAATGGATACGGTAACCGGCATTGCTATGGCGAAAGAACTTTCGAGTTCAGGTTGTATTGGAATAGTAAACAGATTTGATTCATCGTTGATTGAATTATTCTCAAACGGAAATGTTATTGAAGGAATTCAAGCTGTATCTGTTAGTTTGAACGCAGAAGATGATTTGTTGGAAAAAATTGCCGCTAATAATTTGATTGTATGTATTGATACGGCGAACGCAAATAATGCTCACGTTCTACAAAAGTGTGAAGAGATAAAGAAGAAATACAAAGTGAAAGTAATCATTGGAAATATTGCGCATGGTGGTACATTAAGACAACTTGTAGATGCCGGCGCAGATGCTGTTCGAATTGGAATCGGCGGCGGAAGTGTTTGCACTACTTCAGTTCAAACGGGAATTGGAATTGGACAAGTTTCATCTGTATTGGATACCTATTTTGCACGTGAAGAGCAAAAATTAAAAATAGAATTGATTGCCGATGGAGGAATTAAAAGTCCGGGTGATGTTGCCAAAGCTCTCGCTGCCGGTGCCGATGTTGTGATGCTTGGAAGAATGCTTGCGGGAACTAAAGAAACTCCCGGTGAAGTGATTAAGTACAACGATCAATTATGGAAAAAGTACCGCGGCTCTGCATCATTTGGCGTTAAGATGAAAGGTGAATTTATTGAAGGTGAAGAGACGATGGTTCCATATAAGGGAGCGGTAAGAAGTGTTATCAATGCAATCTCCGATGGATTGAAAAGTGCAATGAGTTATCTGAACTGTGAATCGCTGGAAGAATTAAAAAATATAAATACTTTTGCTGTACTGAGTACAAGTTCTTATTTAGAAAGATTGCCGAGAAAATAAACTTTTTGGAGAGGGGAGTAATGGAACGCAGATTTATTATGATGGTTATGATCCGCGAAAATCTGCCAAATCCGCGTCATCTGTGTGCTATTAAAAATGTTGCAGTCCTGTACAATTCTATTTTTCAGAGGTCTCAATATCAATCTTAGCAATAGCTATAGTTTCTTCTTTTGTTAAAAGTAAATCTTAGTTTGGCAATAATCCTTGATTTTATCTATTTTCTAAGTGTAAAAAAAACAAAGAAGAATCAAATTGTAAAATGAGTAAAAATTTTTATTCAAATATTATACTCGGCATTATTGTCATTACAATTTCTGGTTTTCAGCATGATCCAGTTTTGCTTTGACCGGGGTTTTTATTTCCATTCAATAAAAAAGAAGGAATGGTGAGTGATATGAACGATCTAAATATTGATATTATTGAAAGAGAAACGAAAGTAATTTTACCCGAAAAATTAGTCTTCGGAAAAATTTACACAGATCATATCTTTGAAGTTGACTACGATGAAGATTTGGGCGGATGGTATAATCCTACAATTAAAAATTTCGGAAATATTAATCTCAGTCCCGCAGCTATGGTTTTTCACTATGGTCAATCAATTTTTGAAGGATTAAAAGCTTATAAACAAGATAATGGCAGAGTAGCTCTCTTCCGTCCTGAAAAAAACGTTGAACGTTTAAATCGTTCTGCCAAAAGAATGTGTATTCCTGAAATTGATCCTGATTTTGTTCTTCGGGCTATGCTTGAGTTAGTTCGAATTGATAAGGATTGGATTCCAACCCGACCCGGACATTCGCTTTATATCCGTCCTGTTATGTTCGCCTCCGAACCTTTACTTGGTGTTAGAAGTGCTGTAAATTTTAAACTAATAATTATGCTCAGTCCTGTTGGTCCATATTATCCGGAAGGGTTTAAACCTGTACCAATTTATGCAACAGATAAATATGCCCGGGCTGTACGTAAAGGAATAGGTGAAGCAAAAACCGCAGGCAATTATGCGGCAAGTTTAATGGGACAGCATGAAGCAAAAAAAGAAGGATACTCACAGGTTCTTTGGCTTGATGCAATTGAACAAAAGTATCTTGAAGAAGTTGGTGCCATGAATATTTTTGTTCGTTTCAAAAATGAAGTTGCAACTCCTATGTTAACCGGTTCCATTCTTCCCGGTATTACAAGAATGTCCGTACTTCAGATTTTGAAAGATTGGGGTTTTAACGCAATCGAACGAATGATTAGCTTGCAAGAAGTTATAGATGCTCACAAAACAGGCGAATTAATTGAAATGTTTGGAACTGGAACGGCGGCTGTAATTTCATCTGTTAGCAAATTAAAGTATAATGAACACCTACTTCAATTCAGTGAAACTGAAGCAGGTGAACTCGGCACAAAATTGTACGAAGAACTAGCGGGTATTTATTACGGAAGAGTTGAAGACAAACATAACTGGATGACTTACATAGACTAATTGTAGAGTTTTTAGATTAAGAAACATTTTATCACTTCCCGGTCGTAGCATTCAACTACGACCGTTTTTTATTCCGGAAACAATTCCAAACCTAATACATTATGCTAATTCATTGGAATAGAATATTCTTTTCTTCTTAATCCATAAAAGAAAAATTTCCCCTTTTACCAGAGATTTCAGAATAAACACTATACTCAAATTTTTTTCTTGACACAGTGCTCATTCGTTCACTATATTGCAAGTGAACAAAGGAGCACTAATATGAAAAATGAACTCACGGATCGTCAGCAAGAAATACTTGATTTCATTCAGACTTATGCCAATCATAATAGCTACCCTCCAACTTACCGGGAAATAGGAAAACAATTTAACATTGTAAGTACTTTCGGTGTCAAAAGGCATATTGATGCGTTGGTTAAAAAAGGATTTCTTTCGAATGAGAGCAAGACCAGTAGAACCATTGCACTGGTCGAGAATACATTAAACAAATCAAGACAAGTTCTCGATAATATGATGGGAATCCCGATTGTTGGTCGTGTTGCCGCAGGCCAGCCGATACTTGCAGAAGAAAATATTGAAGGAAATGTTTTAGTGGATGCAACTTTATTAAATAAGAGAAACGATTGCTTCGGTTTAAAAGTCCGGGGAGATAGTATGATCAACGCCGGAATTCTTGAAGGTGATTTGGTAATTGTTTCTCCTCAACAAAATGCATTGAACGGGGATATTGTTGTTGCACTTCTTCAAGATGAAGCAACAATGAAAAGATTTATTGCAAGAGATAACAAAATTTATTTAATGCCGGAGAATGAAAAATATAATCCGATTGAAATTGCAGACCGTGAAGATTTTTCCATTATTGGAAAAGTAATCGGTGTTTTTAGAACCTATAACTGATGAATGGAGAAAAAATGAAATCACTACTATTCACATCGGCAATCAGAAATAGAAATAGAGTAAAATTTTTGTACGGTTTCGAAGAGGTAAATTTGGAACCTTATTACATAGCAAGGAATAAAAATGGTAAGAAAGTTCTTTATGGAAAAGTGAGTTGTACTAATGAAATTAAAATGTTCGAGTACGACAAGATGTGTAATATAAAAATTTTTTCATTCGAGAAATTTTCTCCGGTTATTCCAATAATACCGAGATTTAATTAGAGTAAGAGATGGCACCACGATTAAAAAGAGAACGAGTTGATTACCTGATAGACCATTTATGGCAGCACGGATATTTAACTCTAAGCAGAAAGTTCGGCAAATATCTTCCCGCTCCGCCATTAATGGGCGAATATGAGGTTGATGCAGTGGCAAAGTATAAAAAGAAAATTGCATTAGGGTTAACTGTCTCCGATGAAGAGTTGAATGACCATTCATTCTTAAGTAAACTGGATTTTTTAGCAAACTACTCTGCCCGTTTTCCTCAAAACAGAATTACACTTTTTCTTGGAGTTCCATATAACTCACTTGTTAAAGCATCTCTCCTAATTTCTTCTCTTGATGAAGAGACACAAAAGCATATCAAAATTATAACCATACCAGAGCTGTCATCGAAATAGGCTCACCGGATTATTTGGTGGCAAAAGTTGATTAAGCAAAATATTGGATAATTCTGAAGAAGAAAAAGTTTTTATCAATTACACCTCTGATTCTCTGCCT
>JAJYXU010000118.1 GCA_021801605.1 Bacteroidota bacterium | reverse complement strand
TTTAGCAGGAACTCATGGTGATGGTAGTTCAATAGAATTCTTATCATTAGATATCGGTTTAGGCTCGGAAATAAAAATCATCGACGTTTTAGCCTTGGGAATTGAAGGAAACGTGTATTTTCCATTAAAGACTTTTGATTTGGTAAATCCTAATGGATTTTCATCCTTGAAAATGGGATTGATCTATAGATTCTAAAGTTGATGTCGGATATTTCATTTTGTTTTTTCATAGTATTTGTATCATTATTTGTTGTCTACCAAAGAGATAAGAAAGAATGAAAACAAAAATAATCTTCTCAATTGTTTTTTTTATGTCTCTTCACATATCCGCTCAAAACTACAATTGGGTCAGGCACGACTCGCTTGTTAAAGCGGGCATCAATCAAATTTACGGTATCGAATTCGACAAAGCTGAAAAAACTTTCGACGTTGTGACGAAAGAATATTCAACCCATCCTTCCGGAAAATTTTTCAAGGCGATGATAACCTGGTGGCGAATTCTGCTTGATATTGATAATGAAAGTTTGGATGAAAAATTTTTTAATCAGCTTGATGAATTAATTGATATGTGTGACGGCATCTTGGACAAGAATGATAAAAATGTTGATGCAATGTTTTTCAAAGGTGGAGCGCTTGGCTTTCGTGGACAACTGCATGCAATCCGCGAAAGTTGGTTTAAAGCAGCGCTCGATGGAAAAGAGGGATTGAATCTGGTTTTCAAATCATATGAGCTAAATCCTAAAAATGTAGATGTTCAGCTTGGTTTTGGCATATATCATTATTACGCCGATGTAATTCCAGCCCGCTATCCCGCAGTTCAACCGTTTATGGTCTTTTTTCCTAAAGGAGATAGGGCAAAAGGATTGAAAGAACTTGAGAATGTTGCTTGGAACGGCAGATATACCAGGATTGAATCTCGAAACTTTTTAATGAAACTAAATTTTCAGTTCGAAGAGAAAATGGACGAGACGAGAAAGTGGGCTAAGATTTTGCTTAACGATTTTCCGAACAACCCGTTCTTTCAAAAATATTACGGGCTCACTTTTGTTAAAGAAAATAATTATACCGAAGCAGTAAAAACATTTCATGATATTTATAATAAAGCTAAACGCGGTATGCCCGGTTACAACAAACGCTTTGAGCGTGAAGCAACTTATTATATCGGTATGGATTTTAAGCTGAAAGAAAAAGTTGATTCATCTGCGTTTTATTTTGAAAAATCGGAAAGACTTTCACGCGAGCTGGATAAGGAAAAAGAATCCGGTTTTTTAATCAATACAGTTTTTTACCTGGGAATGTTATACGATCAGATGGGTAAGCGCAACAAAGCAATTGCATATTATAAAGAAACACTTCAGTTAAAAGACCGTAACGATTCTCATAAATATGCAGAGCAGTATTTAAAAACACCGTATAAAAAATAATTGCGAATGGCGAATTTAGAATTGAGTGAAACCATTCTAAAAATAATTCTCAATTGCTTTTACAAGTTTGTGGAAATTCCAAATCTGTGCAGTGCGCCAATTGAACCAAGTGATGAGAAAGAATAATCAACATTGTATTTATTTACAATGAATCCTAAACCGACACTAAATCCTGCCAAGCCAGCGCTTGTTGAACCGAGCTTCATCTCTTTTCTTTTTTCGTTATCGTAACCCAAACGCAATTTTAAATTTTGTCCGACCCGTAATTCTCCGCCAAGTGTAATTTGTTTGAAGCGTTCAAAGAAATTATCATGTCTTTCGTTAAGCCGGTTGAACGACCAGAAAAATTTGAAAGGAAGCTTCTCCAACTCTTTTGAGAAACCGAGCCGTATATCGAGCGGTAATTCCTCTTTTGTGTTAAAGTAATGTGAGAGTTGTGAACCAAGGTTAAGTATTGAAAATCCAAAATTCCATCTTAATTCCGGAATGGCATAATGTAGCCCGAGATCTATTGCAGCGGCTGTTGATGAATAACTTTCAATCGAGGAGTAGATGATTTTAATATTTGCGCCGTAATAAAAATTTTTGTCAAGCTGATTTCCATATCCAACCAGTAATGCAATATCGCCCGCACCAAAATTTCCAAGTTTCATTCCATTTCCATCTGCTCTGGTAAATGAACCGTAATTGATATATTGAATGCCGGCGGCTAACCTACCTATCCCTTCAAATTCTTTTGAGAAAGAGATACTGGCAGAATTAATGTCCATCAAATGTTTTAAAAATGAAAATGAAACCGGTGTTCCGGTCAATAAATTTATCCCGGCAGGATTATAAAAAATTACATTTGGATCGTCACCATTAGCCACGTAACTTCCCGCAACAGCCGCTACGCGGGGACTCGTATCCAACCGGAGAAAATCAAATGATGACTGTGCGGATAAAACAGTTGATAGCAACACAAAGCAAATAATTGTCCTAATGAATTGTTTATACATAATTCTCTCAAATTGACGAGCGATTTTAAAGATTATTGACTATAAAGGCAAGGTAATACGAAACATCCTAAAAAATGATTTTTTTTGGGAACACCAATGAATATGTTATTGTTAGAATTATTGAACAAACCGACCTTGACGGAAGGATTCTTTCACTATAAATTTATTTAGAAATAAAAAGGAGTTTTAAATGAACGGTTTTAAGACTGTTATTTTGATGACAGTGATGATGGTATTGTTTATTCTTGTTGGAAATCTTATTGGCGGAGAATCCGGAATGATGCTGGCGTTCTTAATTTCATTAGTAATGAATTTCGGTTCGTATTGGTTTTCAGATAAAATTGTTTTGAAAATGTATCGTGCTCAAGAAGTTACACGCGAACAATATCCGCAGCTTTACGATTCAGTAGAAGATTTAGCAACACAGGCAGGTCTGCCCGTTCCTAAAGTTTATATTATGGATAATCCAACACCGAATGCCTTTGCAACAGGACGCAATCCTGAACACAGCGCAGTTGCTGTTACAACCGGTATTATGAAACTTCTTAATAAAGAAGAACTTGAAGGCGTTATTGCTCACGAACTAACTCACGTGAAAAATAGAGACATTCTAGTTGGCACCATAGCGGCTACTCTAGTAGGGACAATTACATTCATTGCACGTATGGCAGGATGGGCAGCAATGTTTAGCGGCGGAAGAGATGAACGCGATAGGGGAAATGTTTTTTCAGATTTAGCTCTGATGATTATTGCGCCAATTGCTGCATTATTAATCCAGATGGCAATCTCAAGATCGCGCGAGTATATGGCTGATGAAGGTAGTGCGCAAATTTCCGGCAAACCGCTTGCTCTTGCTTCAGCACTAAACAAATTAGAGCGTGGAAATGAACTTGTTCCAATGACTAATGCAGGCACTTCATCCGCACACATGTTTATTGTAAATCCGCTGAGTGGAAAATCATTGATGAAACTCTTTTCAACTCACCCGCCGATTGAAGAGAGAATTGAACGGCTTAAAGAAATTGCAGCGGGAAGAAGATAAATTTTAATTCCTTTGCGGTCTCAGCGTTAACCTTTGCGTTCTTTGCGAGATACCTTTCCACGCAAAGACGCTAAGGAATCCGCAAAGCACGCGGAGAAAGAATTGCAGCATCAATCATGAGTCTTCTCTAAAAAGGTAATTTCATTATAGAAAAGTTTTGAATTCGGTTTATTTTCACAATCCAAAATAACGGAATAGACCTTTTTAGAATGAATGAGTTTTTACGATACCGTTCTTCAGTATTGAATAGAATTGTAAAATTACAAAATGAATACTCATCTAAATACGAAACGGGAGCCGCTAATATAGATGTTCTCAACAAAGATTTTAAATATCTTCTACTTGCTCTTACCGATTTATCACACTTTCATAACTACGGAACACCGTTACAAAAACAATTAGGGGAATTCAATAAAAAGCTGATATTAAAATTACAAAGACCATTTTCCGTTGATACTGTTATGAGTGAATTGAAAAGCACCAATTCAATTAACAAGTACGTTTCCTTACATACCTTTGAATTTATCTGGCAGAAAAACCGGGGCAAATCTTAGCAAGAATCCGGAAAAATCAAAAGAGTTTATGTTATTATTGGAATTTTTTGATAAAACAATGGACTTCATTGAAGGTAAATAATATTATTTAGCGTAATTGATTATAAAATACAGTCCAGACATAGTAATATGTTTGAGAAAATAAAAATTGGCGGCGGGTAAACATGAAGTAAAGTTTAGCGGAAGCAATTTATCCAGCGGTGTTTATTTTTACAAAATGACTTTAGGAAATTTTGTTAGTACAAAAAAACTCCTAATAGTAAATAAACACAATGATCTTAATCCTAATCTTGATCAAGACTAAAGGCACTATCAAGATCAAGAACACTTAGGGTAAATTCTCCACCGCTTGCGGCGAAATAGATATATTTGTGTGCGACAAAAAGTGAATACATACATAAATCACATAATGTATCAGTCCTAATATATCATTTTGTCCTTCCAGCAAAATATAGAAGGATTGTATTGAGTCAAGAAGTTGATAGTTCATTAAAAGAAATAGGAGGAACAAAGAATGAGCAAAGCAGATATTGGATTAATTGGGTTGGCGGTTATGGGGGAAAATCTTGTGCTGAATATGGAAAGTCATGGATTCACGGTTGCTGTATTTAATAGAACAGTTGATAAGGTAAAAGCTTTTGTGGAGGGTAGCGGAAAAGGGAAAAATATTATTGGCACAACTTCGATTGAAGAGTTAGTTGCAAACTTGAAATCGCCAAGAAAAATTATGTTAATGGTAAAAGCCGGTAAACCGGTTGATGATTTTATTGAACTATTAATTCCACATCTTGATAAAGGCGATATAATAATAGACGGCGGCAATTCACACTTTCCGGATTCAATAAGAAGAACAAAATATTTAGAAGAGAAAGGATTTCTATTCATCGGCACCGGAGTATCCGGCGGTGAAGAAGGAGCTTTGAAAGGTCCATCAATTATGCCCGGTGGTTCGCCGGCAGCATGGCTATTTGTAAAACCAATTTTCCAATCAATTGCCGCAAAAGTAGAAGATGGTACTCCATGCTGCGATTGGGTTGGTGAAAACGGCGCCGGTCATTTTGTAAAGATGGTTCACAATGGAATTGAATACGGTGATATGCAGCTGATCTGCGAGGCATATCAAATCATGAAAGACTTACTTGGAATGAGTTACGAGGAGATGTATCAAGTTTTTAAGGAATGGAATGAGGGTGAACTAAATAGCTACTTAATCGAGATTACACGTGATATCCTTGCATATAAAGATGAAGACGGAAATCCATTGGTTGATAAAATTTTGGATACAGCCGGACAAAAAGGAACCGGTAAATGGACAGTTCTTGCATCACTCGATTATGGTGCACCTCTTACATTAATTGGTGAAGCTGTATATGGAAGGACTTTATCGGCACAGAAAGATGAAAGAGTAGAAGCATCAAAAATATTATCGGGACCAAAACCAAAATTTAATGGAGACAAAAAACAGTTCGTTGATGATTTAATGAAAGCATTATATGCTTCAAAGCTTGTTTCTTATGCACAAGGTTATGTGTTGATGAAGTACGCTGCTCAAGAATTCGGATGGAAATTAGATAACGGTGGAATTGCTTTAATGTGGCGCGGAGGATGTATAATCCGTTCGATATTTCTCGGTAAGATCAAGGAAGCGTTTGATAAGAATCCAAATCTCACAAATCTTCTTCTCGACCCATTCTTTAAAGAAAAAATTGAATCATCTCAAGCAGCATGGAGAAGAGTTGTTTCAGAATCTGTAATGAATGGGATCTGGATTCCGGCTCTTTCGACCGCTCTGAATTATTTTGATGGATTCAGGAACGGAAGATTACCGGCAAATTTATTGCAAGCACAACGCGATTACTTTGGAGCCCACACGTATGAAAGAGTTGATAAACCGCGGGGTGAATTTTTCCATACAAACTGGACGGGTAAAGGTGGAGTAACTGCTTCGACCACTTATTCTGTTTAATAAATGAGTTCACTCTAAAAAGTCTAAATAATGATAGATGTCATTTCCGGTTACCATTCCAACGTTGCAATACCGGGACACGAGGCAATCTTTATCTGGATGCTTTGCGCCAAAAAAAAATCGAAGACTGAATGTGGGGTGGTTCAATTGTGCAGCCGGAATTTTTAAAGAAGTTAGTTGTCTCTTGATCCGGTAAAAGAATTCTATCTATATCGGAAAACTAACTCCCACATTTTAAGATTAAATAGAACGGATGGCGCTGATTTAACGGATCCACGGGGACCAATCTGCGAAAATCCGCTCGATCTGCATTATCAGCGTTCCATTGTTTACTATTTTTCTTTATCCGCTCCCTTAACCTGACAGCATTGCCCATTGGATGTAGTTCCTTTTTCATCTTATTCCAGATTAAGAATACTCATAATTAACTTTACTAATTCTCTCTTATCAAAAGGTTTGGCAAAATAGTGTGCAAAACCTTGTGTTAGAAACTCTTTTTTTGTTATTATCTGAAGCATAACCTGTTAGCACAATGCGTTTAATTAAAAGAATTTCTCGAAGCTTGTTTCGGGGGTCAAACAAAGAATAAATTGGAAATATGAGTGAACATATTCTCAAAAGACATAATAAAAGATCATATAGTATGTCCATATTCAAAATTCCCGCACAGATAAAACTGATTTCACAGATTATTTTTTTGAAAAATTACTCTCGACAAAAATTGATGAATCGGATCTTCCCAAAAATCTTCTTGCCGTAGGTAAAAAAATAATTGCATTAAGGAGTGAGCTCTCATAATTTTACTGTTAAGATAAGAGAAAACCAGAAATGGTTTTTACAAATCAACCTTTTAATAAAAATTAATGATCGGAGAAGAAGATGAAAAAAGTACTTCAATTATGTTCACTATGTATTTTACTCTTAGTATCCACGGGATACGGCATGTCTAATAATGAGGTTTTACAAATGATCGAGAAAAAATTATTCGGAAAATTATCTAATGGCAGCGAAATATTTGCTTACACACTTAAAAACCAAAACGGGATGACTGCTGAAATTATTAATTACGGAGCTATTGTTGTCTCTTTAACTGCGCCGGATAGAAATGGCAAGTTTGAAGATATTGTGCACGGCTACGATAATATAGATTCTTACGTTGTTGATAAAAATTACTTTGGATGTATTGTAGGCAGGTATGGAAACAGAATTGGTAAAGGCAAATTTCTGCTGGAGGGAAAAGTATATCAACTCGGCATCAATAACGGTGAAAATCATTTACATGGAGGGGAAACCGGATTTTCTAAAAGAGTCTGGAGTGCTGAGCCAATTGAAAGTGAAACCGATCCGGCATTAAAACTTACATATGTTAGTAAAGATGGAGAAGAAGGATACCCCGGAACGGTTACTATAACCGTTGTTTACACTCTTACCAAGAATAACGAATTAAAAATTGAATACACAGGCACAACAGATAAAACTACAGTTTTCAATCCAACCCATCATTCCTATTTCAATTTAAGCGGGAATATGAATACTACCATTCTTGATCACGAACTGGAGATTAATGCCGATAAAACTACTCCCGTTGATAATGAGTTAATCACTACAGGCAAATATGCAGATGTTGCGAATACTCCGATGGATTTTCGTTTACCAAAAAAAATCGGCAAAGATATCAACGCCGATTATGAACAACTAAAATTCGGATTAGGGTACGATCATAATTGGGTTATTAATGGCTACAATAAAAAAGTAAATAGAGTTGCCAGTCTATACGAAGCCGGTTCAGGAAGATATATGGAGGTGTATTCCGATCAGCCGGGGTTGCAATTTTACAGCGGAAACTTTTTGAATGGATCGGTTGCCGGTAAGAAAGGAATCAAATATCAGTATAGAAGCGCTTTATGTCTCGAAACTCAATGCTTTCCCGATTCTCCTAACAAACCACAATTCCCGTCGGCTATATTAAAACCGGGAGATGTTTACAAACAAACAACTATTTATAAATTTTCAACGAAGTAATTCTTTTGACAGAGAGCAAAATCTTTTAATAAATATTACGAAGTGTGAGTAATGGGCGTTGTTTCTATTCGAGACCTCTGAAAAATAGAATTGTACAGGACTGCAACATTTTTAATAGCACACAGATGACGCGGATTTGGCAGATTTTCGGGGATTAAATCTGCGTTAATCCGTTTAATCTGTGTCATCTGCGTTCTATTCTTAATTTTTCAGAGATCTCTATTCATTAATTCATCCAGGCTAAATTAACAATTAAAACTTGCTATTTAACCGCTGATAGATTGAAAGCGTCCTCTCAGTAAAATACCTCTTGACTTATTATTCTGTTCTCGATACATTAATATCAGTTATAAGCAATTTAATTGATAAGATATTCATCTTAAAATAAATTTATTTTTTTTCCAATCCAATCTTACCGTTAAATCAAAGCGCTAGATGGTCGAAATTGTTTTTTACTAATACCGCCCAAATATAAAATAATTCAAAACTAAGTGGAGTTCGTGATGCCAGAATTAAATCTTCAAAACTTTTTTTCTAAAATTATCCATGAATAAGTTGAAAGCAATAATAGTTGATGATGAACTTCATGGAAGGGAAAATCTTAAGAAGATCATTGAAACGTATTGCCCGGAGATTGAAATTCTAGGGTTGGCTGACTCTGTTGTCAATGCAAGGAAGCTTGTTAATGTTCATAAACCTGATGTGGTCTTTCTGGATATTAATATGCCGGTTTTAGACGGCTTTGACTTCCTTGAAGAGCACAATGAGCGTGACTTTATGGCGGTGTTCGTAAGCGCGCATGAGGAATTCGGTATTAGCGCCGTAAAAGCGGGCGCTGTAGATTATCTTCTTAAGCCTGTAAACATTAAAGAGCTTAAGCAGACTGTTAAAAGACTTTTTTATCTGCAGAATAAGAAGAGTAAAGATGAGATTATTTATGAAACGGGTAAATTAATTATTCCCGCTTCTCATGGATTTAATGTGCTGGTTATTGATGATATAATACGGCTTGAAGCGGAAGGATGTTATACAAAAGTAATAATTAAAGAGGGGAAGAACGCGATTGTGTCCCGCACTTTAAAAGATTTTGAGGATAATCTACCAAAAGAAAAATTTTTCCGAATTCACAAATCGCATCTAATTAATCTGAAATATATTAAAGACTATTCAAACCTAAGTGGAAATTTTGTAACAATGATTGACGGCAGCAAAGTTGAAATTTCCCGCCGGAAAGCTCCCGAATTTATTCAGAAAGTAAAAACAGTTCTAAATTCTGTCTGAACATGATAAAAAAAAATTTTCTTTTAATTGTAATAAGTTTTCTACAGCTAATTCAACTCTACTCGCAGACACCTTCTTATTATCATTACACTTCATCCGACGGACTGGCATCCTCAACCGTTTTTGATGTTTTGCAGGATAAGGATGGGTTTATGTGGTTCGGTACATTGAACGGGCTAAGCAGGTTCGACGGAAAACATTTCACAACATTCAATACAAATGATGGACTCAATTCAAATGTGATTACAGCTTTGTTGGAAGGAGACAAAGGAGAAATCTATATAGGCAATTATGAGAAAGGAATTAATGTTTTAAAAAATGGTAAATATGATAATTACCGGAGTAAGATAAACGGGATGAGTTTTAATGCTACATTTTTATCAGAACACCAGGACAAAATATATGCTTACACCAACTATGGATCTATGTTTGTTACCGATGAAGACGCAAGTACTTCCGATTATATTATTAATACTCACCCTATGATACTATATAGATTGGCAAAATTATCCGGTGGTAATTTAGTCGCTCTTACATCAAACGGACTGTACAGTATTAAGAATAAAAAACTTTCGAAAATAAATATTACCGGATTACCTGATACTGATTTTTACAGCATGGCTGAACGCGATGACGGCAGTTTCTTTGTTGGATCAAAAGGAACTGTTTACCATGTGAATAATAATCGTGTTATTAAAAAAATTACTTTAGACATGTATAGTGATAAGCGTTTTTATGTAATGTACTGTGATAAGAAAAATAATATTTGGTTTTCTGTTATAGGCAAAGGTTTTTATTTAATTCCTTACGGTTCGAATAAAATAATAAATCTTGGTAATAAACTGGGGCTTGATGATACTCAGATTGATAGTTTTTTTGAAGACAGCGAAGGCAACATGTGGATTTGTACTTTTGGAAAAGGAGTTTACTGTTTGAATAATCTTTATTTACGGAATTATACTGAAAAAGATAATTTGAATAACAATAACGTAATATGTATTGAAAAAGATAAATCCGGCAAAATTTTAATAGGAACAATTAACGGCATTAGCATTTTAGAAAACGGGGTTATAGAAAAACTAAAAGATAAATCCGGCAAAGTATTATCCGGTTATATAAACGGTATTAAATGCTTCGATGATTATGTTTATGTATGCTGGGCACCGGAGACTCCCGAGATAAAAAATATTTCATATAATGGATTAAAATTCCGTTTCACGATGAATCCGTCATTTATAAAAACCGTTAATAACGAATATGTGTATGGTGGCATTGGTAATTCTCTCACAATTACAAAAGAATATAAATCTAGCTTAAAGGGAGTTACCCGATCCCCAATTTTTGGAGACAGCTTATATCAAAACCGTACAAACGTTATTGCTGAAGATTCAAAAAATAATATTTGGATTGGTACAAGTCTCGGTTTATGCAAATTATCTGCTATCCCGGGTAAACCAATAACAAATAGTTGGGAAAAAACATTCTTTCCTAATGACCATGTTCTTAATTCAAAAATAAATTCTATCTATACGGATAATAAAAACCGGGTTTGGTTTACCGGAGTTAACGGAATTGCCAATTATAATCTTGAAAATGATTCTGTCACAAGTTATATGAGTATATTGAATCATGAATTATCAACTCCTACTTCTGTGGTAGTGGATAAAAAGAATAGGGTTTGGATCGGAACAATGAAGGGACTTTATTTACTTGAAGACAATTCGATTAAATTTCTTAATAGCCAAACAGGTCTTCCGACGGATGAAGTTCTTTCGCTTTTTTATGACGGAAGTAGGAATTTATTATACATCGGTACAAGTAACGGTATTTCGGTAATGGATGTTTATTTATTCGACAGTTATAAATATCCCTCCGTTAACGTTAAAATTGTTCGTATCGAAGCTGGCGGTTCAGTTTTTACAAACTATAACAATTTAGTTTTTGAACCGGAACAACATAACGTTTACATAGATTTTAGAGCGATAAGTTATTCTTCACCCGGGTCGGTAAGGTATAAATATAGTTTGAACGGCGAGTGGGAAGAAACCGATAATGATTTTCTGGATTTCACTTCTCTTGAGAGTGGAAAATATGAACTGCAGATTATAGCTAAATCTCAGAATAGCGACTGGGGCAAACCGATCAATCTTATCTTCGAAGTTAAACCTCGCTTTAATGAAACTATTTGGTATAAGCTCGGGATAATTTCAATATTTGTTTTAGTTTCAATTTCAGTTGTTACATGGCGCTTGAAACTGAAGAATAAAAAGATCCGGGAAGAATTAGAATTAACGGAAAGGATCAATGAGCTTAAACATCAGGCATTATCTGCAATGATGAATCCGCATTTTATTTTTAACGCACTAAATTCTGTACAATACCTTATCAACATTCATAGGAACGAAGAGGCGAATGATTATATAGCAATGATGGCTAAGTTGATAAGAAAAAATCTTGATACAGCAGGAAACGGGTTTATACTATTGTCCGAGGAAATAAACAGGCTTAATCTTTATCTCGATTTAGAAAAGCTAAGATTTCAAGATCGTTTTTCTTATGAGATTTCTTCTGGAACTGACATTGATGCGGATTCAATTTTTATCCCAAATATGATTATCCAACCATTTGTAGAAAATACTATTTGGCACGGTATAATTAATCCGGGCATTAAAGGATTGATAACAATTTCATTTTCTTTTGAGGATGTAGAAATTGATTCAACGATTTGTAAATCATTAGTCATTAAGATAATAGATAACGGCATTGGAATTAAAGAAGCAAGAAAGAATAAAAAAGAAGATCATATTTCAAAGGGGATACAGATTATTGAAGAGCGACTTAAATTGTTAAGCGCTAAGATGCAGCTTCCAAAGCCGATAATGGTTGATGATTTAAGCAGCAGAAATGAAAACTTTCACGGAACTGAAGTTATCATTTCTCTGCCACCGCCGTTATATAAATACTTTGTCCAGGAATCAGATACTCCTTCTTTACTTACCGATTAATTCTTAATTCATACCGTTTATTTAATCATAATAACCGCATACTTGTTTGCCGTTGTTGTGGCGAGCTTCACCGCGTAGATTCGAACCAAAATCTTATACGAGCAATGAAAATTCTGAAAAAGTTGATGGAACTATTCTCAAGAAAAGATTCCGGAACCGTCCCTCTCTTAATTATCAGAAAGGGTACGGATGAAGAGAACGTAAAAGAATATAAATCAATTGAAGAAGCAATCGCCGATTTGGAAAACGATCCAAACGTTCCGTCCGATAAAGTAAAAAAACTAAAGTCTTCATTTAAGAAACTGAAGAATAAGAACTCAATCAAGATTAAAGATGGAGAATTGTTTAATTAAATCAAGGGAGCTTAAGATGAAAAGAATATATGTAGTAAGTATCGTTCTTTTCTGCATATCCGGGAATACAAACTTATTTGCACAAGCGGCTTCAGCAACATGGCCGCTTACAAGCAATCAAAATCCAAATACACCAACAGGGAATATTCAGGCCTCGCAGCAATCAATCGGCGCCGGTTCTGCATCACCATATATGCAGCTATATCCACAAACTCCTTACAACAGCGATGGTCAACATCTGGTAACGGGTTATCAGGGCCCCGGTTGGCCGGCAGGTCCGGTGGATTATTCACGCTACATTCAGTTTGATGTTACTCCTACTTCGGGTAATACTTTTACTGCCCAGTATATTTCTTTCAGATATGGCGACAATCCTTTGCCCAATAATTTTAATCTCTTAAAAGCAGAAGTCTGGTATGCGATTGATAATAATTGGAATAGCAGTGTTCAACTTAATTCAAATCCGTTAGATTACTTGAATACTACAATGCAGACATTTTCGAAAAGCATTAATGTACAAGTAGCAGACGGTCAAACATTTTCTATAAGAATCTTTCTTTATACGCCTAACGGAAGCAGAGGAATGACCCCCACACTTGCCATACATAAAAATGTAATCATTGAAGGAACAACTTCGCCAGTTGTAACTACCGGTTCAATCTGTGGAATGAAGTTTAATGACTTGAATGGCAACGGAAGAAAAGATGGAGGCGAACAAGGGTTAGCTGGATGGACTATAACATTATCGAGTGGAGCTGTTCCAATGACTGTTACAACTGGCTTAGATGGAAGTTATTGCTTTAATAATTTACCAGCCGGAACATATACTCTTACTGAGACACAACAAAGTGGCTGGCAGCAAACTTCCCCAACAAATCCAGGAACTCACACTGTTATACTTGCAGCCGGGCAAAGTGTTTTGAATGTAGATTTTGGCAACAAGCAATTACTTGGTTCAATCTGCGGAATGAAGTTTAATGACCTGAATGGTAATGGAGCTAACGATAATGAACCCGCGCTTTCCGGTTGGATTATTGAATTGACCTATAATGGATCAAATGGAGTTGTAACTTTGCGAGATACAACAGATTCAAATGGAGGTTATTGTTTTAATAATTTACAAGCCGGAACGTATAAATTAAAGGAAATATTTTCACTTAATAGCGTGTGGGACCAAACTTATCCACCCTATCCCGGAGAGCACACTGTAACAATTCTATCTGGGCAGAGTGTAATGAATAAAGATTTTGGCAACAAGCTAATAAGCGGTTCAATCTGTGGAACAAAGATCAATGACTTAAATAGTAATGGAATTGATGATAACGAGCCTAGACTTTCTGGCTGGGTTATTAAATTGACTTATAATGGACAAAATGGATTGATTACACTCAGAGACACAACAGATTCAAATGGTGAATATTGTTTTAACAACTTGCCAGGAGGTTATTACATAATATCGGAAGAGATACGACCAAATTGGCGTCAAGTTTATCCCCCAACACCGGGTACTTATGGTCTTTCGATTATTCGAGGACAAACTGTTGCGACTAATATGAATTTCTTTAATGTTCAACTCGGCTCAATCTGTGGTATGAAGTTTAACGACCTTAACGGCAATGGTCAAAAAGATGAAGGTGAACCGGGAATTTTAGGATGGACAATTTCTTTATCAGGTGGCGCTGCATCACCACAATCATTAACAACCGGCGCAGATGGAAGTTATTGCTTTAACGATTTGCCAGCCGGAACATATACACTTTCAGAGACACAACAAGATGGCTGGGACCAAACATATCCGACAAATCCATCAACTCACACAGTAATACTTCCAGCTGGGCAGAATATTTTGAATGTGGATTTTGGTAATAAACAATTACTCGGTTCAATCTGCGGAATGAAATTTAATGACTTGAACGGAAACGGAATTAACGATAATGAACCCGGGCTTTCCGGTTGGATTATTGAATTGAAATTCAATGGACCTAACGGAGTGGTTACATTGAGAGATACAACAGATTCGAATGGAAACTATTGTTTCAATAATCTTCCATTTGGCAATTATACTATAACAGAAGTAAATAAATCTGGTTGGATTCAGACTACGCCAGCTTCTCCAGGCAGTTACACAATAACAATCAATCAGGAAGTGAATCTTATCGGTAAAGATTTTGGGAACAAAGAAATTCTAAATCCGAATTGTACCGATTTTGAAAACAACTCCTTGAACGGCTGGCAGGCAAATAATATTTCAACTTCATTCCAACAAAATGGAAATAATCATTATATCCAGACAACCGATCAAGCGGGTGTATCTACATTTTATACTACCAGCAAACCATTTACCGGTAATTGGACAAATTTATTTTCTAACGGGTGCGGTTCTCTATGTTTTGATATAAATTTTATTTATGGCGGTGATGTTTATAATGGTGTTACTCCACCACAAACATTAACTCCATACATAGCACTTGAAGGAGCTGGATTCAAAGCATCATTTATTGTAAATCAATCAATCACGGTAGGAGATGGCTGGCATTCATACTGTGCACCTTTGAGTTTTCTAAACTCAGATGGAACTCTCCCTTCAAATTCTGATGGGTATTGGATTATGACACTTGGTACCGCGAGTGATTGGAATACACTTTTAACCAATGTTACAAAAGTTAGACTGCTTGCCGATCCAACAAGTTATCAAAATGAAAAAATTGGTTATGACAATATCTGTCTTAAAAATACCGGCGATTGCAATTCTCCATCACGGCTTGGTTCAATCTGCGGATTCAAAATTCTAGATAAAGATGGCGATGGTGAAAGAGATGCTAATGAAGATATTATTCCAAACTGGGGAATTACATTAACTAATGGTACTACAACTTATACGGCTACTACTGGTGCCGATGGACAATATTGTTTCGACAATCTTCCCGCCGGTACTTATACTGTATTTGAAGAACACCGCACCGGCTTTAGACAAATATTTCCTCCAAGTCCAGGAGTTCATACAATTACACTTTTGCCTGGGCAGAAATTAACAAATATAAATTTCTCCAACGTCGAAGATATTTCTGTTAAGCTTGGTTCTATATGCGGAATAAAATTCAATGATATAAATGGAGACGGAGATCAAGACCTTCCAAATGAAGTTGGATTACCGGGAGTGACTTTCCAACTTACCGGCGCTTCAAATCAAACTGTTATCACAGACTTAAATGGCAGTTTCTGTTTCACAAATTTGAGAGCAGGTTCTTACACAATTAAAGAAGTCGTTCAATATGGATGGAAACCGACAGCACCGGATACAACCGGAATTGTAAACGTTACACTTTTGGAAGGGGAAAATCGTGAAGGAATATTTTTCGGTAACAAAGAAATATTTGGTTCAATGTGTGGTTTTAAATATAATGATTTAAATAACAATGGTACTTGGGATTTGGGTGAACCAAAGTTACAAGGTTGGCAAATTACCCTTTCATCATATCAAAACAATTATTCAGGTCAGGGTGGCCTTGGCAACAGCTTGAATTTAATAAGTACTGCAACAACCGATCAAAATGGTAATTACTGTTTCGCCAATGTTAAACAAGGAACATATTTAATTGGAGAAATTCCGCAAGATCGTTGGATAAAAACTGAACCTTCTAACTTTGCATATTTAAGAACTATTGCACCGGGAGAAAAAATTGAAAGGCTTAATTTTGGTAATAAAGAAGATTCTACTGTAGTGTTAGGTTCAATCTGCGGTATTAAGTTTAATGACAAAAATGACAATGGTCAGCAAGATCCTGGTGAATTTGGAATTCCTGATTGGCCGATAAGCATAGAAGGACCGGTTGATATGACTATGGTAACAGATAAAAATGGAAAATTCTGTTTCGATAATTTGCCGCCGGGTGAATATAAAGTTGGCGAAGGATTTCGTTCGGGTTGGAGGAAAACCAAACCGTCAACAAACTTCTATATCGTTCAACTTGCATCAGGAGAAAAAATTACTGATCTGCAGTTTGGAAATATAGTAGATGACAAAGTACAACTCGGCTCTATATGTGGAACTAAGTTTAATGATAAAAATCGCGATGGAAGAAGAGTAAGCGGTGAACAAGGAATTGCAAACTGGACCATCTATCTCGAAGGTCCAATGAATATGACTGCAGTAACTGATGATAATGGTGATTTCTGTTTTTATGGATTGATTCCGGGTACGTACACTGTGCGAGAAAAAAATAAAACCGGATGGAGACAGACAAAACCTTCTTCTATAACTTATACTTTGGAAGTCGGAAACGGTGATAATTTTACCGGAATTGATTTTGGAAATTTTGAAGACCCTACAGTTACACTTGGCTCCATATGCGGAATTAAATTTAATGATTTGGATGGCGACGGTATAAAGCAAGACAATGAACCGGTAATTCCAAATTGGACAATCATTTTATCCGGCACAGTGAATCTAACTGTACAAACAGATTCAAGAGGTAAATTCTGTTTTGATAACTTAAAATTTGGACGCTATACTGTTTCTGAAGCACATAAAGATCGTTGGAGACAAACAGCTCCTCCAAGTGGAAGTTACACATTCGAGCTGTCCGAAGATAATAGTAGTCCCGATACATTTTATTTTGGAAATAAAGAAGATATAGCGATACGGAACGGTTCAATATGTGGAATGAAATATTTAGATAAAAATGGAAATGGCAAAAAAGATCTTATTGAACCAGGAATATCTAACTGGCAGATTAATATTAGCGGTCCAGTAGATAGAAGTATTATAACTAATAAAGAAGGTAAATATTGCTTTGATAATCTGCCTCTGGGAACATATACCATTAAAGAAGAACCGCGAACTGATTGGGTACAAACTGATCCAACGTCTCCAAATTATTATACGGTGGTACTCACATCCGGGCAAAGTCTCGATGGCTATTATTTCGGGAATAAGTATGAACCAAAACCGGGTTGTGTTAATCCTCCGAGCGGTATGGTTGCTTGGTGGTCTTTGGATTTATCATCAAGAGATGCACGCCAAGATCTGGCTGGATTTAACAACTTCGGTACGATGGTAAATGGTCCATTGCAAGTTGCCGGAAAAGTTTCGGGTGCTTTACAATTTGATGGCGTTGATGACTACGTTGAAGTTGCCGATCATTCTGAACTAAACTTTGGCACAGGCGATTTTTCTTTTGATGCTTGGATTAAAACAACTAAAAGTTCTGGTGTTAGTCCCATTGTAGACAAAAGGGATTCTCTCTCAGGTAAAGGATATTCAGTTTTTCTTCATAATGGAAACCTTAGTTTGCAATTAGCTGATGCCTCTCTGGAAACTAACTATGTCTCTTCATTATTTGTAGCTGATGGCAACTGGCATCATATTGCCGTAACCGTTGCAAGAACAAGTAAGAATGGAATAATATTTTATCTTGATGGAGTGGCTACTCCTTTAGGCGATCCGACATTACATACTGGTTCGCTAAATAATAATCGTTCGTTAAGAATAGGCAGAGAATTTGGATTTTTCGCTTCTATCTTTAAAGGAGTACTTGATGAAATTGAATTGTTCAATCGTGTCATCACACAAGCCGAAATCGTTTCTATTTTTAATGCCGGAAGCGCCGGTAAATGTAAACCGAATAGTAATGGCGGTTCTGTTTCTGGAAATGTATGGTACGATTTAAATCATAATGGTGTGAGAGATCCAAATGAAGTAGGTTTAACGCAATGGACTGTATTATTGAATGGATCAGCAATTGCACAGACAGAAACTGATGAAAACGGAAATTTTGTTTTTACTGATTTGAAACCCGGTAACTACACTTTATCAGTAGCAATTCATAACAATTGGGGCTGTGTATTTCCTCTTGGTGGAAGATACCCGTTTATGTTAGAAGAGGGACAAACATTAGATGCACTCCATTTTGGATTTGCAGACGATCCATGTTCATCCGGACAAAAAACCTGGTCGCCACTTGGAACCGGTGTTAACGGTACAGTGCTGGCATTAGCAACGGATGGTAACAATTTATTTGTAGGCGGTTCATTCACAATAGCCGGTGGTGTAAATGTCAATAATCTTGCAGTGTGGAATGGCTCAAGTTGGTCGGATATTGGTGGAGGCGTAAATGGTACAGTCTATGCACTAAAGGTTGTCGGAAATAAACTTTATGTAGGAGGGTCATTTAATTTAGCCGGAAATGTTAGTGCAAAAAATATTGCTATGTGGGATGGCTCGTGGCATGCACTTGGTGATGGAACGAATGGTGTTGTGATGGCTCTTGAAGTGATAGGTACTAATCTATTTGTTGGAGGTTATTTCACAACAGCCGGTTTAGGAAATGCAAGTTGTATTGCCAGATGGGATATTACAAGTTCTTTCTGGATGGCCCTTGGTGCTGGTGTAACTCCACAAAGTTATGGCTATGGCGGTGTATTTGCTCTTGTAAAAAATGGAACAGATCTGATTGTAGGAGGCGCATTTTGGGGAACTGGTGGTGCGTATGGTGCATGGCATATAGTAAAATTGAATACTACTAATTCAAGTTGGTCACCAATGGGTTCTGGTCTAGGAAATGGACAAGTACTAGCACTTGCCATACATAATGGCGAGCTATATGCTGGCGGTGGCTTCCAGATAGCTGGAAGCTGGAGTAATGTAGTCAATTACATTACTAAATGGGATAATGTAAACTCAGTTTGGCTGCCGCTCGGTTCTGGAATGGGGGGATTCGTTTATGCTCTTAAAGATGATGGATCGAATTTATACGCTGGCGGTCGATTCTCTACGGCAAACAGCATTAGTGTGCATGGTATTACCTATAGGGATGAAACAAATTGGATTGCATTGGGTGCTGGAGTAAGCGGAAATTATTATCCAGGGGTATTCGCAATTGAATTTAATAATGACGGTCTTTATGTTGGAGGACGATTCTCTTCAGCCGGGAATATTACAGCAAACAACATAGCAAAATACTCATGCAGCGGTACGCCTACTTCGGTGGATGATAAGAAAGAGATTATTTTACCTCAGAAGTATTTGCTGCAGCAGAATTATCCCAATCCATTTAATCCAACTACAACTATCCGGTATGATTTGCCAAAGGCGGGATTTGTAAAAATTAGTGTCTATAATATTCTTGGACAAGAAATTAAAGTGCTCGTCAATGAAGAAAAAAATCCGGGAGTTTATGAAGTTAAACTTGACGGGAAGAATTTGGCAAGCGGAGTATATTTCTATACAATCAGAACAGGAGACTTTATTCAAAGCAAGAAAATGATCCTCCTTCGATAAATCTTCGGCGGACAGGTTTTGTTGAAATAGAATTTTCAAAAATATCCTTTAAAAAGAAGCCATGGTGAATAACTCTGGCTTTTTATTTTGCGGATAGTAGTGCGTGGTTGTGTCTATATAAAAATCAATCATAGTTGAATGTGGA
>JAJYXU010000048.1 GCA_021801605.1 Bacteroidota bacterium | reverse complement strand
ACTCCAGGAAAGAATTATTGCCGCCATCAGGTTTAATGCAATCCCAATTTCAAATGCACCTTTTATTCCAAAAAACGGAATGAAGACAAGACCGGTCAAAATCACACCGGCGACAGTTCCCAAAGTGTTTACTGAAAAAACTCTTCCTACGGAGAAACCAATTTTTTTATTCGATCTGGAAATAATTTCTGAAGCGATTGGTAAAGCCATCCCCATAAATAAAGTTGGAAAAACCATCATCATAAAACAGATTATGAATTCAACAACGAGAAAAACTTCGAAAGATTGCGGCGACTTTGAAAAGAGAGCTGATACCTGCCATAGGAAATATGGAAGACGTTCGTAAAATAAAAACACAAGCATTGTTGAAATAGCAATTGCTGTTTGAGAGAATGTAAGAAGCTTCACATAATTATATTTTTTAAGAAATTTTTGTGAGACGATCAAACTGCCAAGAGTAATTCCCCCTATAAAAGCCATCAGCATTGTAGAAAACGCATATGTTGACGAACCAAAAAAGTTTATCAACAGACGCACCCAAACCATCTCGTAAATAAGCGCCGCCATACCGGAAATTCCCGCAACAAGCACCACCATTGATGCGGTTTTTTTGCTAACTTCGATTAAGGAAAGAGAATCTTCCTCTTTGCCGGATATGTCAACCACCTCCCCGGGAATAACGTTTTTGCTTTGTCTTGATAATATTAACCCGATTAACCCAGCAAAAATATTTAAGCATGCAGTCGCGTATATCGTAAAGTTTAAGCCGAATTCTTTTATTAAAATAAACCCGGCAAAAACAACACCTATAACAGCACCAAAAGAATTTAGAAAATATAGTATTGCAATTTCTCTTCGTGTGTCTTGAAGTTTATCAACAAAAAATTTACTCAGTACCGGAAGAGTTCCTCCCATTGCAGTTGTTGGGGCGAATAGTAGAAATGCAGCAATTAAAAATTTTAATCCGGTGAAAAGAAAATTTTGAGAGGAAACATTTAATCCGGAAGCTATTGAAAGAAAAAGATTTCCAAACAACACGCTTATAGTTGGATACAACAAACAGTACGCCCCAATGAACAACTCCAACAAAGAATATATTTTTACCGGATTTTTAAAAGCATCTGATTTTTTTCCAAACAGGTAATTTCCAAATGCTAACCCGCCTAAAAATGCAGCAAGCACTGTCATTTGAGCGTAAGTTGTATTTCCAAGAAACAAACTCAAATACTTGAACCACACAATTTGATAAATCAATCCGGCAATTCCGCTGATTACAAAAAGCAAAGAGACGACAACTTTTATGACCGGCTTACTCATAAATATTTCCGTGTAAAAGATTTATTTGCAAGTTAAGAAAGGTTTGCCGGAATAAAATAATTTAAAACTGCACTCATGTATATCTGAAAATATTCTTGGAAACAGAGATCCCACCAAAATTAATTGTTGAGGAAAAGTAATTGTATAATTATAAAGATAGGTAGAAGAATTATCAGAGAGAATTTGAAAATGTATGCGAAGAAGTCGGGCATTTTAATGTTGTTCTCTTCTGCTACTGCTTTTACCATAAAATTTGGTCCGTTGCCAATGTAAGTCATACTGCCAAAGAAAACTGCTCCAACAGAGATTGCTTTGAGAATCTCTTCGGGAATTCCCGCTACAATATTTGAAGCTTGGGCGCCCAGACCCAATGCAAGCGAGTGAAAAGTAACTGCTGTTGGTGTATTATCTAAAAAGCTGCTTAGCAATCCGGTGTAATAATAAAATTGATGTGGCTGAATTACGCCCAGAGATTTTGCATTTGTTTCCAGATACAGCAAACAAGGAACCATCGTAACAAAAATTCCGAAGAAAAGATAACCAACCTCTTTAATCGGTTCCCAAGTAAAGTTATTTGAAGCACGCACTAACTTAGTGGTTAACAGCAAAGAAAAAATCGCCATCGAGAGAATTACCGCTTCACGAATAAATTTGTAATAATGATTTGTGCTGATAAAGGAAAAATACTGCTCGTTCAAAAATGCAACAGCAAGAACAACTCCTATTAGCCAAATAAAATTAAGTTTGCCGGAAATCTTGATGGGTCTATTTACTCGCTTATCAGCGGCAATTGCTTCTTTGGATTCTTTCCGGTGGTAATAAGTATCAACTAAAAAATAAGTTATAAGCAATAAAAGATTTGTTGCGAACCATTCCGGCAATAACTTTAGAAACCAGGTAAAATGTGCGCCGCGAAGATACATCATAAACAAAGGCGGATCTCCAAGCGGCGTTAATAAACCGCCGCAGTTAGCCACTATTGCAATGAAAAATAAAATAGTGTGTACTTTAAATTTTCTTTCTTTATTAGTATAAATAACTGCGCGTATCAATAACATTGCCGCGCCAGTTGTACCCATAAAAGAAGCGAGCACAGCGCCAATAGCTAGAAACAGTGTGTTGACCGAGGGCGTTGCTTCAATGTCTCCATCTAAAAAAATTCCTCCGGTAATTGTAAAGAGTGCACCGAGCAAAATTATAAATGGAATATAATCGAAGAGAATAGTTTCAAATAACCGGTGGCTTAACCCTGAAGCAAACAAAAAAATAATAATCGGTATGCTTAGAATTACAGCAACCATAAGTTTGTTTTTATTTTTCTCCCAGAAATGATTCCAGAAGAGAGGAAAAACTGCTATAGACAATAGCATTAATATGAAAGGAAGCAAACTTATAAGAGGAATCTGAAAATTGAGTTTTTCCATTATAGATATCCGGATTAAGTAATCAAATCAAACGTCTGAGACGTAAGCGTTCTTATCCATAAAATAATATTGAAAGCAAAATAAATAAAAGTCCTGGTCGTAATCGGGCAAAAGGATTTTTATTTTTTCAGAAGATCACGTATTTGTGTTAGAAGGAGAACCTCCTCTTTGGGTGGCGGTGTAGATTTTTCTTCTTCTTTTTTCTTCAACCGATTTAGAGTTTTTATTATCATAAAAATAGCAAACGCTACAATTAAAAAATCAATAACAGTATTTAGGAACAACCCATATTTTATTACAACCCCGCTTGTTAGAGCAATTGATAAGTTGCTGAAATCAATTCCACCTACAAGCATCCCTATTGGAGGCATAATTACATCGGCAACAAGAGATAATAATACCGACCGCCATATCAACAACGCTGCCTTTCATGGCAAAAGTTTTAAATTCCTGGACTAGTTTCATATAACATCTCCGAAATATTGTTTTTGATCTATTTTTCCTTTGATAAGGATGAATCGTACAGAAAGAAAAATATTTGAATAATGTTAGCAAAAATTTAAGAAATGAAAAATT